>NZ_BAAAIF010000023.1:0-59530 GCF_039525925.1 Streptomyces javensis
CCAGGAGCGCGCCGCGGACCGCGCCCCGCCGCCGCCCGGCCACCGGTGCCGCACGGCGGCGCCGGACGGCCGCCACCGCGAGGAGCGCCAGGACGCACCCCGCGGCCAGTGCCCATGCCGCGGCCGGCCCGCCGATCAGCCGACCGGCGTGCTCCAGCGCCGGTGAGGGACGGGCCAGCAGGATCGCCACCCCCACCGCGATCAGCACCACCTGGCCCGCGACCCGCTCCAGCACCACCGCGCGCACTCCCCGGCCGACATCCCCCGCGTCCCGCCCGTGCCGCACCGCGCGGTGCACATCGCCGAGCACCCCGCCGGGCAGCGCGGCGTTGAGGAACAGCGCGCGGTAGTAGTCGGCGACGGCCGGGCCCAGCGGCAGCCGGATCCGCAGCCCCCGAGCCACCAGACACCAGCGCCAGGCGCTGAAGACCGTGGTGAGCAGGCCGAGGCCGACCGCCGCCAGCAGGGTGAGCCCGTCGACGGTGCGCAAGCCGTCCACGAAGGCCCCGGTGCCCAGCCGCCACAGCACCACCCCGAGAATGGCGACGCCCGCGGCCGCCCCGAGCCGGGCCCGCAGCGCGCCGGTCACGCGGCCGCCCCCAGCGTGCGGGGCGCGGGCAGCGCCAGCAGATCGTGGTGGTGCACCACCACCCGCAGCGCGCCCGCCGCGGCCATCGCCAGCCGGCGGCGCAGATACGCCTCGGCGTGCGCCCCGAGCTCCGGCCGGTGCTCCACGGCCGCGCCCACCCAGCCCCGCAGCCACTCGGCCGTCAGCGCGGAGTGCTCGGCGCCCAGCACCCAGGGGCTGGCGTGGGTCCGTACCGTGGCGCCGTGCCGGGCGAACGCCTCGGAGGCCACCGCCATCGCGTCGGGGCCCACCAGACCGCCGCGCCGCTGATGGGCGTTGAACGCCTCGGTGATCTCCGCGTCCATCGGGTCGGCCGGGGTGAGCTCCACCCGCCCCACCACGGACAGCGCCAGCAACGCAGGGCACTCCGCCTCGGCGCAGGCCGCGGCGATCCCGTCCACCTCCTCGGGGGTGAGCACGTCCAGCAGCGCGGACGCCGTCACCAGCGAGGCGCCGTCCAGCGTGCTCGCGGTCAGCCGGGAGAGGTCGCCGCGCGCCGTCGCGATGGTGATGCGGCTGCCGTCGGTGGCCGCCCGGGGCATCCGCACCGCCGCCCGGTCCAGCAGATCGGGGTCGCGGTCGTGCAGGATCCACAGCTGCGGACCGCTCAGCCGGGGCGCCAGCCAGCGCCCCATGGAGCCGGTGCCGCAGCCCAGGTCGTGGATCACCAGCGGCGGGCCGGACAGCCGGGGGCGGAGCGCCTCGAGGAGTTCGGGGGAGCGGGCCGCCGCGTCGGCGCCCTCCCGCAGCTCCAGCCAGTCGGGGGTGTAACGGGGTACGTCGGTCGTCTTCACGCGGCCCTCCGCGGTTCGTCTCGGAGCTGTTCCAGCGCACCGGCCAGATTGCGGGTGGTGTTCTCCCACCCGGCCAGCGCGGTGCGCCGCTCGTGCGCGGCGGCGGTGAGCCGGCGGCGCGCCCCGGGGTCGCCCAGCCAGCGGCGCAGCGCCGCCGTGAGCGCGTCGGGGTCGTCCGGGTCGACGAGGATGCCCGGCACCCTGCCGTCGGGCGCCTGCCCGACCGCCTCCGGAACCCCGCCGACGGCCGTGGCCAGCACCGGGATCCCCCGGGCCAGCGCCTCGGTCACCGCCATGCCGTAGGTCTCGGCGTACGAGGCGAGCACCATCGCGTCGGCGGAGGCGTAGCCGGCGTCCAGCTCGGCGCCGGTCCTCGGGCCGAGCAGATGCACCCGGTCGGCCACGCCCAGCTTCTCGACCAGCTCCCGGAGCCGGGCGGCGTACTCCGGGTCCTGCTCCAGCGATCCCACACAGTCGCAAGCCCAGGGCAGGTCGTCGATCCGCGCGAGCGCCTCGACCAGCCGCAGCTGCCCCTTGCGCGGGGTCACCGAGGCCACGCACAGCAGCCGCGAGCCGTCGCCGCCGGAGGAGGCGAGCGGCGCGATGTCGGCGCCGGGCGCCGCCACATGGACCCGGTCCGGGACCAGCCCGTGCAGCTCCACCAACCGCCCGGCCGCCCAGGCGCTGGTGGCCACCACCGTCCGCACCGCGCGCAGCGTCCGGCCCTCCAGCGCCTTCAGATCCTCGGCCCGGCCGGGGGCCAGCCCCGTCTCGTCGCTCAGCGGCAGATGCACCAGCACCGACAGCCGCAGCCGCTGGGCCTGCGGAACGACGATGTACGGGAGCGCGCAGGCCACCAGCCCGTCGAGCAGGACGGGCGTGCCGTCCGCCAGCGTGGTCAGGAGCCGGGTCAGCTCGGCGCGGGCCGCCGGGCCCGGCTGGGGCCAGTCGCCCGCGATGGCGTGCTCCTCGACCCGCCAGCCGAAGCCGGGCAGATCCCGGCAGATCCGCCGGTCGTAGACGTTGCCGCCGCTCGGCGTGGCCGGGTCGGCCACACCGCCGGGCATCACGAAGTGCACCGTGCGCGGTGCGGCCGGGTTCATAGGCCACGCTCGTAACTCGCCCAGGCGACGTGCGACTCGTGCAGCGTGACGGAGATCCCGGACAGGCCCCGGGCGCCCTCGCCCAGCGCGCCCGAGCCCACCCGCTCGGCGAGGCGGTCGGCGATCACCTTGGCGAGGAACTCGGTGGAGGTGTTGATCCCCTTGAAGTCGGGTTCGTCGTCGAGGTTGCGATAGCTGAGCGCGCCGCACACCTCCCCCAGCTCACGGGTGGCCAGGCCGATGTCGACGACGATGTTGTCGTCGTCCAACTCGGCACGGCGGAAGGTGGCGTCCACGAGGAACGTCGCCCCGTGCAACCGCTGCGCGGGTCCGAAGACCTCGCCGCGAAAACTGTGAGCGATCATGATGTGATCGCGAACGGTGATGCTGAACAACGGATGACCCTCCAGATACGGCGCGTCGGGCCCTCAGCCGGGGCACGCCCTCTAGTACGGCCGTCGCGTTCCCCGTGTTCAGCCGGGCGACACGGCAGATTCCGCGTCGTAGCGAACCCGGTGGCACAACCCCGGAATCTCGCCCGAGGCGAGCCTCGGAAGCACCTCGGGAAGCTCCTCGAAACCGCATTCGCCGGTGACGAGGGCGTCGAAGGCGGGGTCGGCGAGCAGTTCGAGCGCCAGCGCCATCCGGTCGCCGTAGGAGCGGCGGGCGCCCCGGGCCGGGGACACCGTCCCCACCTGGCTGCTGCGCACCGTCAGCCGCCGGGAGTGGAACGCCTCGCCCAGCGGCAGACCGATCCGCCGGTCCCCGTACCAGCTCAGCTCCAGCACGGTGCCCTCCGGGGCGAGGAGCTCGAGCGAGCGCGCCAGCCCCTGCTCGGTGGCGCTGGCGTGCACCACCAGATCGAGGTCGCCCGCCGCCTCCCCGGGGAGCGCGAAGTCCACCCCGAGCGCCCGCGCGACCTCCGCGCGCGCCGGTTCGGCGTCCACCAGTTGCACCCGTACGGCCGGGAACCGGGACAGCACCGCCGCGACGGAGGCACCCACCATCCCCGCCCCCACCACCGCGATCCGGTCGCCCAGCAGCGGCGCGGCGTCCCACGCGGCGTTCACCGCGGTCTCCACCGTCCCCGCCAGCACCGCGCGCGGCGCGGGCACGCCCTCGGGCACCGGGGTCACCGCGCTCGCCGGGACCACATAGCGGGTCTGATGCGGATACAGGGAGAAGACGGTGCGCCCCCGCAGGGCCGCCGGGCCCTCCTCGACCAGACCCACATTGAGATAGCCGTACTTCACCGGCCCCGGGAACTCGCCGTCCTGGAACGGCGCGCGCATCGCGCCGTACTGGCTCTCCGGTACGCCACCGCGGAAGACCAGGGTCTCCGTACCGCGGCTCACCCCGGAGCACAGCGTGCGCACCACCACGTCCTCGGGCCCGGGTTCGGCCAGCTCCACCTCCCGTATCTCGCCGTGTCCGGGGTAGTGGAGCCAGAAGGCACGGGCGGTGCGCGTCATACGACGTTCTCCTGAGGGGCTGAACAATCGGACGGTGGTCCACGTACGGATGACCATGAAGCCGCGAACACGGTACGCGGCACCCATCCACTCCGCCACACAGCCCGGAGGGTGCACGGTGGCCCTGAACAATCCCTACAACACGACGCTGTTGCGCAATGAGACAGCCGCGGGCGCGGCCGCGCAGCTGCTGTTGCTCGTCCTGCTCGGCACGGCGATCGACCTGGGACCCGCGGGCTGGCTGACCGGCCTGGCCTTCGCGGTCGCCACCTGGGCGGTGCTCACCCGCGCCCTCCAGCGGTCCTGGCTCGCCTCCTTCGGCGCGGCCAACCGCGTCACCCTGGCACGGGCCACGCTCGTCGGCGGGGTGACCGCGCTGGTCGCCGACTCCTTCGAGAGCCCGACGCCGGTCACCGCCCTGGTGTCCCTCACCGCCGTCGCGCTGATCCTCGACGCGGTCGACGGACAGGTGGCGCGCCGCACCGGCACCTCGTCCTCCCTGGGCGCGCGGTTCGACATGGAGGTCGACGCCGTCCTCATCCTGGTGCTCAGCATCTACGTGGCCACCTTCCTCGGCCCCTGGGTGCTGCTGATCGGCGCCATGCGCTACGCCTTCGTGGCCGCGGCATGGGTGCTGCCCTGGCTGAACGGCCAGCTGCCCCCGAGTACGGCCCGCAAGACGGTGGCCGCGCTCCAGGGCGTCCTGCTGCTGGTCGTGGGCGCCGATGTGCTCCCGTATCCGGCGGCCTTCGGCGCCGCCCTGCTGGCCCTGACCCTGCTCAGCTGGTCCTTCGCCCGCGACATCAGGTGGCTGTGGCGCACCCGCTACCAGGGAAGGGTGCCCTCGATGTCGAAGTAGCCTCCCGTCGGGCCGTCCGGGCCCACCGTCGCCATCCGGACGATGATCTCGGCTCCCTCCTCGACGGTCTGGTGACCGGTGTGCGCGTTGAGGTCCGTGGCGGTGTAGCCGGGCTCCACGGCGTTGATCCGCATCTCCGGGAACGCCTTCGCGTACTGCACGGTGACCATGTTGACCGTGGCCTTCGACGCCGGATAGGCGACCCCCGGATAGGCGTGCGTCGGGGTGTCCGGGGTGGAGACCCGCTCCAGCGAGGCCAGCCCGCTGCTGACATTGACCACGACCGGGGCGGCGGACCGCCGCAGCAGCGGCAGGAAGGCATGGGTCACCCGCACCACGCCGAAGACGTTCGTCTCGAACACCTCCTTCATCATGTCGGCGGTGACCTCCGCGGCACCGATCACCCCGCCGTCCGGCGTCCGCGCCTCGATACCGGCGTTGTTGATCAGGACGTCCAGTCCGCCGCCGTCGGCCTCGACGGTCTTGGCGGCGGCGGCCACGGAGGCGTCATCGGTGACATCGAGGACGACCAGCCGCGCCCCCGCCCCCAGCCGCTCGGCGGCGCGGCGTCCGCGCTCGGCGTCCCGGCTGCCCAGGTAGACGGTGTGGCCCTCGGCGATCAGACGGCGGGCGGTCTCGAAGCCGAGACCCTTGTTCGCTCCGGTGATGAGTGTTGTTGTCATGCCTCCAGGCTGCGTCCGGTCCGGGCGGACAGCCAGGTGCTCCGTCTTCCTGGGACCGCGGGTACCAGGCTCGTCCCCGGCGCGGGGTGCAGACTGGTGACCATGGCGACCACGGAGTTCGGACAGGCGGTACGGCGCTGGCGGGACCGGGTCCCGCCGGAGGCCGCCGGGCTGCCGGCCGGCGGACAGCGGCGCGCGGCCGGGCTGCGCCGTGAGGAGCTGGCCCTGCTCGCCGGGATCTCCGTCGACTACGTCACCCGCCTGGAACAGGGCCGGGCGTCCCATCCCTCGACCCAGGTCGTCGAGGCCCTGGCCAGGGCCCTGCGGCTGTCGTCGGCCGAGCGAGCCCACCTCTTCCGGCTGGCCGGACTGGCCCCACCCGGCCCGGAGACGGTCCCCGCGTACATCACCCCGAGCGTCCAGCGGCTGCTGGACCGGCTGACCGGAACGCCCGTGGCCGTGAGCGACGCGTCCTGGACGCTGCTCATGGCCAACCCGCCGTATGTGGCCCTGAGGGGCGATCCGTCCCGGTGGCGCGGCAACGAGCGCAACGGAGTCTGGCGCCATTTCGTCAGCGAGGACACCGGCTCCCGGCAGACCCATGAGGCCCGCAGCGAGTTCCAGGCCGCACTGGTCGCCGACCTCCGCACGGCCGCCGCCCGCTACCCGGCCGACCAGCGGCTGCGGCGGCTGGTCGCGGAACTGCGCGCGAACAGCGAGCGGTTCGCCGAGCTGTGGGACTCCGGCGCCGTCGGCCACCACGAGGCATCGCGCAAGACCATCGACCATCCGCGGGTGGGCCCGCTGACGCTGGACTGCGATGTGCTCACCGTGGCGGGCAGCGATCTGCGCATCGTGGTCTACACCGCCGAGCCCCACACCGAGGACGCCGAACGCCTCGCCCTCCTCACGGTGCTCGGCACCCAGTCGCTCACCGGCTAGGCGATGTCCCGCGGCTCATGCCGCCTGCGGCGGGGCTGTCCCCCTCCCCGCCCCTTCCCACAACCGGGACTCCGCCCCGGCCCCCGACCATGTCGCGGGTGGTGCGGTCGGTGTTGTGGCGGGTGGTTGTTGGCGGGGGCGGGGTGGAGTTGGGGGTTTGCCTCTGCCCCTGGCCGGGTCGCGGGGGTGCGTGCGGTCGGCGTCCTGGCCGGTGAGTCATTCGCGGCGTTGGTTGGCTTGTCGGTTTCCGGGGCCCGGGGCGGAGTGGAGCTGGGGCTTCGCCCCGGCCCCCGGCCGTGTCGCGGGTGGTGCGGTCGGCGTCCTGGCCGGTGGTTGTTGGCGGTGGCGGTCGGCTTGTAGGTCTTGGGGGTCGGGGGCGGGGTGGAGTTGGGGGTTTGCCTCTGCCCCTGGCCGGGTCGCGGGGGTGCGTGCGGTCGGTGTTCTGGCCGGTGAGTCATTCGCGGCGTTGGTTGGCTTGTCGGTTTCCGGGGCCTGGGGCGGAGTGGAGCTGGGGCTTCGCCCCTGCCCCTGGCCGCGTCGGCGGGTGGGCCCGTCGGCGTCCTGGCCGGTGAGCTGTTCGGAGCGACGGCGGGCTGTGCGGCCCGGGGTCCAGGGGCGGAGCCCTTGGTTGTGGGAAGGGGCGGGGAGGGGACAAGCCCGCCGCAGGCGCCGCCGGGCGGTACCGGCTCGGACCCGCACCCCCGAATCTGGCGATGAGATTTTCATATTTGCGTAATTGGATCGCTGCGTTCCGTAAGATTTTAGGCTCATCCGATGCACGAACCGGCGTCGGCGCGCGCTATCTGAACAGAGGGCGCAACACGGCGCACTCGCGGGGCGTGTGGGGGCCACCCTCGTACGACGAACAGAAGGACAGCGAAGTCCGGTGAATCTTCAAACCGTGGTGAACGTCGTCACCGCCGTACTCGTCACCCGAGTATTCGGCAGTGACGCCATCGCCCTCCTGCGCCGCGCGGCCGCGATGGGAGTCCGCGTCGGCGTATCGGAACTGCATCGCAACAACCCGGAGGGAGGGGAGCGGTGACCAACGACTTCCCGCGCTCGCGCGAGATCACCTCGATGACCGCCGGACTCCCCGCCGACTTCCGCGCCTTCCACCAGCTCCACCGGAAGGCGTACATAGACCGCGCCATGGTCTACCTCGGCAACCACGCGGACGCCGAAGAGGCCGTCGACGCCGCCTTCGAACAACTCCTGCGCTGCTGGCCCAAGGTGCTGACCATGGAGAACCCGGCCGCCTACGCCTGGAAGGTCATGAAGAACCGGGTCATCGACCTCGCCAGGGCCCGCAACCGGGGCCCCGCCCTCCTGGACAACGCGACCTTCGAGACCGCGATCCTCAAGGACGCGGTCGACCCCATCGCCGCCCTGGAGGAGAGCCTGAACCTCTATCAGGCGATCAAGAAACTCCCCGAGCGCCAGCAGGACGTGGTCATCCTGCTCCACTGCCGCGGCTACAGCGTCGCCGAGACCGCCACCCACCTCGGCATCACCGAGGCCGGCGTCCGCTCCACCGTCCGCTACGCCCGCCGCCGTCTGCAACAACTCCTGGCCAAGGACAACCGATGACCTCACCCATTGACCGCATCCTCGCCCGGGCCCTGCTCAACCCCACCCCTCCCATCGACTTCGAGGCCGCCGAGGCCCGGCTCGTCGCCCGCCGCGCGGGCCCCGGCGGCGTCCCGCCCCAGGAGCTCCCCCCACAACAGGGCCCGCGGACCGCCGCGGCCGCCGGAGCCGCGGCGCCGGGCGCGGATGAGCGGATGGCGCAGGATCTGCACACGCTGTGCGAGGCGATCATCGCCCGGCCCGACGCCCTGACCCAGTTGCGGGACTTCCTCACCCGCCGCATCCTCGAACCGCCCGGCTCCCGGGTCCTGGGCTGCGTACTCCAGCTGGCCGGGCATGAGGACCACGCCCAGTTCTGGTGGCAGTTCGCCGCCGGGGCCGGCGACCCCGCCGCCGCGTACTGCCTCTACCTCCACCACATGGCCCTGGGCGAGGACGGCCAGGCGCACGCATGGCTCGAGTGGTGGCACGAGCAGGCGGGCAACGACATCCCGCCGGTCACCGACACCGTGGAGGACTGGACCGCCACCGACCACGAGATGGCCGCCGCCCTGCGCATCCTGCACGGCCTGAAGAGGGGACAGGAGGTCCCGCCCGCCACCAGGGCGGTCATCCACTACGTCGCCGAGGCCGTCGACTTCACCGACGACCCCGACATCGACCTCCCGCTGCCGGAGCCGGGGTTCGCCGACCGCATCGAGGACCTCACCACCACCAAGACCACCACGGACGCCGCGCCCCCCGCCGACCGCGCCGTGCTGCCGGAGCGACCGCGCAGCGGTTCCCCCGCCTAGCCGCCGCCGCACGTGGCACAAACAGCCGGCGGCCGGAGAATGTCTCCGGCCGCCGGCTCCCGTTCCTGAAGGCCGCGGAACTCCTCAGCACTTGGCCACCGCGTCCTTGAGCGCGACGTTCAGCTCGAGGACGTTCACCCGCGGCTCGCCGATGAACCCGATCGCGCGCCCCTCGGTGTGGTCCTCGACCAGCCTCTCCACCTGGCCGACGGACAGCCCGTTCCGCGCCGCGACCCGATGGACCTGGATCTCCGCGTACCGCGGGGAGATGTCCGGGTCCAGACCGGAGCCGGAGGACGTCACCGCCTCGGCGGGGACCTGGGACGGCCGCACGGTGTAGCCGGGCACCGAGTTGTCCTTGACGACCGCCGCCTTGGCGTCCCGGACCTGCTGGAGCAGGTCCTTGCTGTCGGCGGAGAGGTTGGTGGCCCTGATTCCCGGATGGTGGCCAAGCGGTGGCCCGTCCGGGCCGTGGTGAGGCGGCGCTGATACGCCCACCAGCGGTGGGGTCCCGCGCATTCGGCCGATCACGGCCGTGTCGGGGCCGGAATTCCCGCACTCAGGGCGGTATGTGTGCGCACATGGGCCTTGTAATCCGGCGATGACCGAGGTGGGCAGTGGTGAGTGCGTCGACACTTCCTTCGGCCGAGGGAGCCGTGATCGGCACGGACGGGCTGGCCGCTCTGGTCGATGTTCTGCGGGCCCGCGGGTACACGGTGATCGGCCCCACGGTCCGGGACCGTGCCATCGTGCTGGAAGAGCTGGAGTCCGCCGCTCAGCTGCCGTACGGATGGGGTGTGGACCTCGAAGCCGGGCAGTACCGGCTGCGGTCGCGTACGGATGGCGCGGCGTTCGCCAACGCGGCCGGTCCGCAGTCGTGGAAGACCTTCCTGCACCCCGCCCGGGTCCGCCAGTGGACGGCCGAGCGCGCGGGCGGAGAGCTGGTCATCGAGGCGGACGACACCACCCCTCCCCGCTTCGCGTTCCTCGGCGTCCGTTCCTGCGATCTGCGGGCCATCGCCGTCCAGGACCGGATTCTCACCGCCGGGCCGCACTCCGACCCGGTCTATCGGGGCAGGAGGTCCGGGGCGTTTCTGGTGGCGGTCGAGTGCACCGAGCCCGGTGGGACCTGCTTCTGCGTCTCGATGGGCACTGGCCCCGCCGCCGGGCCCGGGTACGACCTGGTGCTGACCGAGCTGGTCGATGACGAGGGGTACCGGTTCTGGGTCCGCGCCGGCAGCACGGAGGGGGCCGAGATCCTGGCGGAGCTGCCGGGCGAACCGGCCCCGGAGGCCGTTTGCCGGGCCGCCGTGGACGCCGTCACCTCCGCCGCCGAGCGGATGGGCCGCACGATGCCGGACACCGACATGCGACGGCTGATGGCGGAAACGCTGGAGGCACCCCGCTGGGACGACGTCGCCTCCCGCTGCCTGACCTGCGGCAACTGCACCATGGTGTGCCCCACCTGCTTCTGCACCACCACCGAGGACGTCACCGACCTGACGGGGGACCACGCCGAGCGCTGGCGGGTCTGGGACGTCTGCTTCGACCTGGACTTCTCCTATCTGCCGGGCGGACCCGTACGCGCCTCGCCGCGCAGCCGCTACCGGCAGTGGCTCACCCACAAACTGGGCACCTGGTACGACCAGTTCGGGTCGTCGGGGTGTGTGGGATGCGGCCGGTGCATCGTCTGGTGTCCGGTCGCCATCGACATCACCGAGGAGGCCGCGGCCCTGCACGACTGGACCCGGCGTGCGGAGGACGAGCCACGATGACCGGGGAGCCGCTGTTGCTGGACACCCTTCCGCGGGTGCAGCGCGACCGGCTGTTCACGCTCGCCGACGAGCGGGACTTCCGCGCCGGCAGCGCCCTGTTCGACGAGGGCGGTGTCGCCGACCGGTTCTGGCTGATCCGTTCCGGCGAGGTCGCCCTGGACGTGTACGTTCCCGGGCGCCGGGCCCAGGTGGTGGAGACCATCGGGCCGCGGCAGCAGCTCGGATGGTCGTGGATCTTCCCGCCGTACCGCTGGCACCTGGGCGCCCGCGCGTTGGGGCCCGTGCGGACCTGGGAGTTTCCCGCGGCCGAGGTGCGTGAGCTGTGCATGGCCGACACGGAGCTCGGATACGAGCTGATGCTGCGCTGCGCGGCGCTGATCGCCGACCGGCTCCAGGCCACCCGGTTGCGGCTGCTCGACCTGTACACACCGCACGGAAGCGTCCCGTCGTGACCACCGTGCCCCTGCCGTACCGGGTGACCGCCGTCTCGACGGAGACCGCGGACTGTGTGTCGCTGGAGGTGGCACCGGTGCGGCGGGCGCTGCCGGAGTTCTCGCCGGGCCGGTTCGCCATGGTGTACGCCTTCGGCGTCGGGGAGGTGCCGATCTCGGTCAGCGCGACCGGTGACGGTCACCGTCTGGTGCACACCGTGCGCGCGATCGGCGCGGTCACCGGCGCGCTGTGCCGGCTCAGGGCGGGGGAGGCGATCGGCCTGCGGGGCCCTTACGGCACCGGCTGGGACCTCGACGCGGCGGCCGGGTCGGACGTCCTGGTGGTCGCCGGTGGCATCGGACTCGCCCCGCTGCGCCCGGTGGTGCGCCATGTGCTCGGCCACCCCGGGCACTACGGCCGCCTTCATGTGCTGATCGGGGCCCGCACCCCTGAGGATCTGCTCTACGGGGAGGAGCTGGAGCACTGGCGGCGCGCCTCGGCCCAGGTGGAGGTGACCGTCGACCGGCCCGGCCCCGGCTGGCGTGGCAGCGTGGGCGTGGTCACCACCCTGCTGGACCGGGTCGACTGGCGCCCGGATCGGACCGCCGCGCTGCTCTGCGGCCCCGAGGTGATGATCCGGCACACCGCCCGGGCGCTGCTCGCCCGCGGCCTGCCCGCGCGTCGGGTCCAGGTGTCGCTGGAACGGAACATGCGCTGCGGCACCGGCCACTGCGGTCACTGCCAGCTCGGGCCGCTGCTGCTGTGCCGGGACGGCCCGGTGGTCGGCTACGACCGCGCCCAGCCCCTGCTCGCCGTCAGGGAGCTGTGACATGGGACCAGACTCCCGCCCCTCCCTCGCCGTGTGGAAGTTCGCCTCGTGCGACGGCTGCCAGCTGACCCTGCTCGACTGCGAGGATGAGCTGCTCCCGCTCACCGACCGGGTGCGCATCACGCACTTCCTGGAGATGTCCAGCGCGGAGGACTCCCGGGAGCGGGCCACCCTCGCGGGGACCGGACCGTACGACCTCTCCCTGGTGGACGGGTCCATCACCACCGCCGAGGACGTCCGGCGCGTCCACCACATCCGGCGGATCTCCCGTCGCCTGGTCACCATCGGCGCCTGCGCCACCGCGGGTGGCATCCAGGCGCTCCGCAACTTCGCGGACGTCGAGGAATTCCGGGCCGCGGTCTACGCCAGTCCGGAGTACATCGCGACGCTGGACACCTCCACCCCCATCTCGGCGCATGTACCGGTCGACTTCGAGTTGCGGGGCTGTCCGATCGACCGCGGCCAGCTGCTGGAGGTGATCACGGCCTTTCTGGCCGGGCGGAAGCCGAACATCTCCAGCCACAGCGTCTGCTTCCAGTGCAAGCGGCGCGGCACGACCTGCATCACCGTCGCCCAGGGCATCCCGTGCCTGGGGCCCGTCACCCACGCCGGGTGCGGCGCTCTCTGCCCCGCCTACGGGCGCGGGTGCTACGGCTGCTTCGGGCCGATGGCCCAACCCAACCTGGAGGCCATGGTGCGCGAGCTGCGGCACGACGGCATGACCGAGCGGGACATCGTGCGCGTCTTCCGCACCTTCAACGCGGCCTCCCCCGAATACGGCCCCGTACCCGAGCTCGCGGCCCAGCGGGCCCCCGAGCCCCCGGCGGAAGAAGAGCCCCGATGAGCCACCGCGGTTCCCGTGTGCTGCGTCTGGACGCACTCGCCCGGGTGGAGGGGGAAGCGGCCCTCCACCTGGCCGTGCGCGACGGGACGGTCAGCGAGGCGCGACTGCGGATCTACGAGCCGCCCCGCTTCTTCGAGGCGTTCCTGGTCGGCCGCGGCCATGGCGAGCCACCCGACATCACCTCACGGATCTGCGGAATCTGCCCGGTCGCCTACCAGACGACCGCATGCCAGGCCATCGAGCGGGCCTGCGGGGTGACGGTCGACGGGCCGCTCGCCCAACTGCGGCGGCTGCTCTACTACGGCGAATGGATCGAGAGCCAGACCCTGCACATCCACCTGCTGCACGCCCCCGACTTCCTCGGCCACCCCAGCGCCGTCGAACTCGCCCGCGAGCACCGCGCGGCCGTGGAACGGGGCCTGCGGATCAAACAAGCGGGCAACACCATCATGGAGCAACTCGGTGGCCGCGCCATCCACCCCATCAACGTCCGCGTCGGAGGGTTCTACCACGTGCCCGCCCCGGCCGAACTCATCCCACTGGCCGAGCGGCTGCGCCGGGCCCACGACGACGCGCTGGAGACCGTGCGCTGGGTGGCCGGCTTCGACTTCCCCGAGGCCCGGTACGACGGCCCGTTCCTGGCGATGCGCGACCCCGGCCGGTACGCCATCGACTCCGGAACCCCGGCCGTCATGGCCGCGGGGGCGGGCTCGAACGGCGCCACCCCCGTGCGAGCGCTTCCGGTGGAGGAGTTCGAGCGCCATGTGGTCGAACGACAGGTCCCCCATGCGACCGCCCTGGTGTCCGAGCTGGACGGCCACCACTACCTGACCGGCTCACTGGCCCGGTACGCGGTCAGCGGACGGTGGCTCCACCCCTCCGCCCTCGACGCCGCGCGCGCGGCGGGGCTCGGCGATCCCACCACCGGCACGGTGTGCCGCAATCCGTTCCGGAGCATCATCGTCCGCGCCGTCGAGGTGGCCCACGCCGTGGCCGAGGCGCTGCGGATCATCGATGCCTACGAGCCGCCCTCCCGGCCGCACGTCGCGGTGCCACCACGCCCGGCGACCGGCTGCGCGGCCACCGAGGCGCCCCGCGGGCTGCTCTACCACCGCTACGCCATGGACGCCGACGGCACCCTCACCCTCGCCCGTATCGTGCCGCCCACCGCGCAGAACCAGGCCGCCATCGAGGACGACCTGCGCCGCCAGGTGCAGTCCCGCCTGGATGGGCCGGGCGAGCCGCCCGGCGACGAGGAGCTGACCGCGCTGTGCGAGCGGGCCGTCCGCAACCACGACCCGTGCATCTCCTGCTCCGCGCACTTCCTGGACCTGACGGTGGAGCGCGGATGACGGGCCGGGTCGTGGTCATCGGCGTGGGCAATACGTACCGACGGGACGACGGGGCCGGACCGGCCGTCATCGAGGCCCTGCGGTCCCGAGCGCCCGAGGGCACGGTGCTGACCGACAGCGACGGCGAGCCCGGAAGGATGCTCGGCCTGTGGCGCCGTCAGGACGCCGTCGTCGTGGTCGAGGTGGTGCACGCCCACCCCGGGCAGCCGGGGCGGCTGCACACCCTGACCGCGGAGCGGGCCGCCCGATGCGCCGTGCGCTCCGCCAGTACCCACGCCCTCGGGCTCGGTGAGACCTTCGCCCTGGCCGCGGCGCTCGACCGGATGCCCAGTGAACTGACGGTGCACGCGGTGGAAGGGGAGGACTTCGGCCTCGGCCGCGGGTTCAGCACCGCGGTGGCCGACGCGCTCCCCGAGCTGATCCGCCACGTGGCCAAGGCCATCGACGAGGCGTACGACCGGCTTCGGCGCGCGAGCACGCCGGCCGACGACCGGGGGACCGCATAGTCCGCCTGCTTGGCGGCATGGTGCGTCGGCTGGGCCGTTCGGGGTGCGTCGGGCCGCCGCGCGGGCGTGGTTTCCCAAGGTGGCAGGACCCGTTCCTAACATGACGAACGGCCTGGTCGGACGGGTTTCACGGCACGGCCGGAACCCTCGCGCAGGCTCGACCACTCCGGACGGAAGCGCCGTGTCCATGAAACAGCCCTTGGTGTCCGGCTCCGCCGCGGCCGAGCCGGACACCAAGGGCTCGCGACGGCCGGTCCGCCGTTTGGTGGCGGTCGGCGGCGTGGTGCAGGGAGTCGGCTTCCGGCCCTTCGTCCATGCCTTGGCCACCGAGCTTGGCCTGTCCGGACAGGTGGCCAACGGACCGGCCGGGGCGCGGATCGAGATCGAGGGCGGCCCTGAGGCGGTGGCCGCGTTCTGCCACCGGCTCACGGCGGACGCACCCCCACTGGCGGACATCGCCTCGGTGGCCACCTCGGAGCTGCCCCCGACCGGCGGCACCGGTTTCGCGATCGGGTCCTCCCTGACGGGCCACGGCCGCACCCTGGTCCCGCCCGACGCCGCCACCTGCGACCCCTGCCTGACCGAGCTGGCCGATCCTGCCGACCGCCGCCACCGGCACCCGTTCCTCACCTGCACCGACTGCGGCCCACGCTTCACCATCACCACCGCCACGCCCTACGACCGGGCCACCACCACCATGGCGGCCTACCCGATGTGCCCGGACTGCGCGGCGGAGTACACGAACCCGTCCGACCGGCGGTTCCACGCCCAGCCCATCGCCTGCTGGGCCTGCGGGCCACGCCTGAGGCTCACCGGCGCCGTACGGCGGGAGGGCGGGGCCGCGCTGACCGAGGCCCGGCGGATGCTGGCAGCCGGGGCGATCCTGGCGATCAAGGGCATCGGCGGCTATCACCTGGTCTGCGACGCCACCGCCCCGAGCGCCGTGGGCGAACTGCGGCGCCGCAAGGCACGTGGCGAGAAACCGTTCGCCGTCATGACCCCCGATGCCGACACCGCCGCCCGGCTCGGCCACCTCGGCCCGGCGGAGCGCCGCGTCCTCACCGGGCGGTCCCGCCCCATCGTGCTGCTGCGCCGCCGGTCCCCGACTCCGCTCGCACCGCGGGTGTGCCCGGGGAGCCCGGACATCGGGGTCATGCTGCCCTACACCCCGTTGCACCGGCTCCTGTTCGGCCTTCCGGGCGACCCACCCGGTCCCGGCATCCTCGTGGTGACCAGCGGGAACCTCTCCGGCGAGCCGCTGGTGACCGACGACCGGGAGGCGATGCTCCGCCTGGACGGGCTGGCCGACGCCTGGCTCTGGCATGACCGGCCCATCGTGGTGGCCTGTGACGACTCGGTGGTCCGGGTCCGCGCGGACGGTTCGCCCCTGCCGATCCGCCGCTCGCGCGGCCTCGCCCCCGCGCGCATCCGCCTCCCCGTGGCCGTCCGCCCGGTCCTCGCGGTCGGCGGGGACTTGAAGAACACCCTGTGCCTGGCGGACGGCGACGCCGCCTGGCCGTCCGCCCACATCGGAGACATGGACAGCCTGTCCGCCCGGCACGCCTTCGAACGCGCCGAGAGCCACCTGCGGGCGCTCACCGGCGTCGAGCCGGTCCGCATCGCCGCCGACCGCCACCCCGGCTACCGGTCCGCGCGATGGGCCCGGCGTGACGGCCGACCGCTCACCCTGGTCCAGCACCACCACGCCCACATCGCCTCCGCGATGGCGGAGCACGGGCTGGACGAGCCGGTCATCGGTATCGCCTTCGACGGCACCGGCTACGGCGACGACGGCGCCGTTTGGGGCGGCGAGGTGCTGCTGGCCGACTACGCCCGCTACCGCCGCCTGACGCATCTGGCCTATGTCCCCCTCCCGGGCGGTGACGCGGCGGTGCGCAACCCGTACCGGATGGCACTGGCCCATCTGCGCGCGGCCGGCCTCGCCTGGTCGCCCGACCTGCCGTGCGCCGCCACCTGCCCGCCCGAGGAACGTCGTCTGCTGGAGGCCCAGTTGACACGCGGTATCGCGTGTGTGCCGACGTCCAGCGTGGGGCGGTTGTTCGACGCCGTGTCCTCGCTGTTGGGTGTCTGTCACCGGGCGGGGTACGAGGCCCAGGCCGCCATGGAGCTGGAGGCGGCGGCCGTGACCGCCGACGGGGTGCGGGACGGCTACCCGTTCGCGCTGGAGGATCCCGCACCGCTGCTGGCGGCGATCGTGGCCGATCTTCGCGCGGGTACGGCGGTCCCGCTGATCGCCGCCCGCTTCCACCTGGCGGTCGCCGGTGCGGTCCGCACGGCCTGCCGGAGGGCGCGTCGGAGCACGGGCGTGCGGACGGTCGTCCTCACCGGCGGGGTGTTCGCCAACGCACTCCTGGACGGGATGTGCACCGCCGGGCTGGCCGAGGACGGATTCACCGTCCTCGGCCACCGGGTGGTCCCGCCCGGTGACGGCGGCCTGGCCCTGGGGCAGGCGGTCGTCGCCGCCCGTGTCGCCGAGAGGTGAGGAACCGAGGAGGAGCGCATGTGTCTGGCGGTACCCGGCCGCGTGGTCGGCATCGAGGAACGGGACGGTACGCCGATGGCGCGGGTCGATTTCGGCGGGGTGATCAAGGACGTCTGCCTCGCCTATCTGCCGGAGATCGAGGTCGGTGAGTACGCGATCGTCCATGTCGGCTTCGCGATCCAGCGGCTCGACGAGGAGTCCGCCCTGGCCACCCTCCGGCTCTTCGAGCGGATCGGGGCGCTGGACGAAGAGTTCGGCGATGCCTGGGCGCGTGCGGCGGCCGAGGTGGGAACGGCGCCCGAGGAGGAGAACCGGTGAAGTACATCGACGAGTTCCAGGACCCTGCCCTGGCCCGACGGCTCCTGGACGACATCGCCGGGACGGTCACCCGGCCCTGGTCGGTGATGGAGGTCTGTGGGGGTCAGACGCACTCGATCATCCGGCACGGCATCGACCAACTTCTGCCCGGGAACATCGAGTTGATCCACGGCCCGGGGTGTCCAGTCTGCGTCACTCCACTGGAGGTGATCGACAAGGCGCTGGAGATCGCCTCCCGCCCGGGCGTGGTCTTCTGCTCGTTCGGCGACATGCTCCGGGTACCGGGAAGCGGCCGTGACCTGTTCCGGGTCAAGAGCGACGGCGGGGACGTCCGAGTCGTCTACTCACCGCTGGACGCGCTGCGGATCGCCCAGCGGACCCCGGACCGGCAGGTGGTGTTCTTCGGCGTCGGCTTCGAGACCACCGCGCCCGCCATCGCCATGGCGGCCCACCAGGCCAAGCGGCTCGAGGTACGGAACTTCAGCCTGCTGGTCTCCCATGTCCGGGTGCCACCGGCCATCGAGGCGATCATGCGGTCCCCGGACTGCCGCGTCCAGGCGTTCCTCGCCGCGGGACACGTGTGCAGCGTGATGGGCACCCTCGAGTACCCAGCCCTCGCCGACACCCACAAGGTGCCCATCGTGGTCACCGGATTCGAGCCACTGGACATCCTGGAGGGCATCCGACGGGCGGTCCGCCAACTCGAACGGGGCGAACACCGCGTCGAGAACGCCTACCCACGCGCCGTGCGCCCACAGGGCAACCCGGTCGCCCTCAGCGTGCTGCGCGAGGTGTTCACCACCACCGACCGCGCCTGGCGCGGCATCGGCACCATTCCGGGCAGCGGCTGGCGGCTGACGGACGCCTACCGGGACTACGATGCCGAGCACCGGTTCGAGGTCGCCGACGTGGCCACCGCCGAGCCCGCGGTGTGCCGCAGCGGAGAGGTGCTCCAGGGGCTGGTCAAACCCCATGAATGCGCGGCCTTCGGCACCGCCTGCACTCCGCGCACACCGCTGGGCGCGACCATGGTTTCCAGCGAGGGCGCGTGCGCCGCCTACTACCTGTACCGGCGTCTGGCCACGCCCCGCACGGAGGAGACGGCTTCCGTTGACTGACAGCACCACCGACACCACCGGCTGGTCCTGCCCGATGCCGCTGCGCGACCACCCGGTGGTGGTGATGGGCCACGGTGGGGGCGGAGCGCTTTCCGCGGAGCTCACCCGGCACCTGTTCCTCCCGTCCTACGGCGGCGAGACGCTGGGCGGACTCACCGACTCGGCCGCCGTCACGCTCGGCGGCGCCCGGCTGGCCTTCTCGACCGACTCCTACGTCGTCCGCCCGCTGTTCTTCCCCGGCGGGAGCATCGGGGACCTGGCGGTCAACGGCACCGTCAACGACCTGGCCATGAGCGGAGCCGTTCCCGCCCACCTGTCCTGCGCGTTCATCCTGGAGGAGGGCACGGAACTGAGCACCGTCGGCCGGGTCGCCCAGGCCCTCGGCGCGGCCGCCCGCGCGGCGGACGTCACCGTGGTCACCGGGGACACCAAGGTGGTCGACTCCGGCCACGGCGACGGTGTGTACGTGAACACCTCGGGGATCGGGCTGATCCCCGAGGGGGTGGACATCCGTCCGCAGCGGGCCCGGCCCGGCGACGTGGTGATCGTCAGCGGACCGATCGGACAGCACGGCATCGCCATCCTCAGCGTCCGCGAAGGGCTGACCTTCGGCACCGAGGTGGTCAGTGACACCGCGCCCCTGGCCGGACTGGTCCAGGCGATGCTCGCCGTCACCCCCGAGGTCCACGTCCTGCGCGACCCGACGAGAGGCGGCCTGGCCGCCGCACTCAACGAGATCGCCACAGCCTCCGACACCGGCGTCGTCCTGGACGAGGCGGCGGTGCCCGTCCCGGAAGCGGTCGCCACCGCCTGTGCCCTCCTCGGCCTGGACCCGATGTACGTGGCCAACGAGGGACGCTTGGTGGCCTTCGTGCCCAGGACCCACGCCGACGCGGTCCTGGACGCGATGCGCGCGCATCCGCTGGGACGTGGGGCGGCCGTGATCGGCGCGTGCGTGGCCGAACACCCCGGCACGGTCGTGGCCCGCACCGGACTGGGCGGGACCCGGATCGTGGATCTGCCACTCGGCGAGCAGCTGCCCCGGATCTGCTGAACGGCGTGGCCCTCGGGTGGCCGGGGGACACCGGCGAGCCGGACACTGAAGGGGGAAGAGCCCCCGGAACGCCGCGCGGAGGGAGGTACTCCCGTGTCCGAGACTTTCCACATCGTGAGCGATGTGATGACCCGGACGGTGGTCGCCGTCGGGCGTGAGGCGTCGTTCAAGGAACTGGTGCAGACGCTGGGCCAGTGGCGGGTGAGTGCCATGCCGGTGCTGGAGGGCGAGGGCCGTGTCATCGGTGTCGTTTCCGAGGCCGATCTGCTGCCCAAGGAGGAGTTCCGGGACAGCGACCCGGACCGGTTCCAGCAGCTGCGGCGCCTCCCCGACCTGGCGAAGGCGGGGGCGTTGACGGCGGAGGAGCTGATGAGTTCCCCGGCGGTGACCGTGCATCCGGACGCCACGCTGGCCGAGGCGGCCCGGATCATGGCCGTCAGAGGGGTCAAACGGCTTCCCGTGGTCGACGCCGAGGGCAAGCTGCTGGGAATCGTCAGCCGGGGCGATCTGCTGAAGGTCTTCCTCCGCTCGGACCAGGACATCGAGGAAGAGGTCCGTCGCACGGTGGTGTCCGACGTCCTCCCCGGCAGCAGCGTCCATGTCCACGTCCGGGACGGAGTCGTCACGCTTGGCGGACAAATCCACGACACCGCGCTGATCCCCGTGGCCGCGCGCCTTGCCCGGGCCGTGGAGGGGGTCGTGGACGTGGAATGCCACTTCCGGGGCGTCGGACGGGACGAGGCGGAGCACACGGCCTGAGGGCGATCCTCCCGGAAACGCGGGGCCGGGGCTACGGCTCGATGTCCAGCACGTCGTCGACCGGCCGTCTGGGGGTCCGCGTGCCCGCAGGGCCGTATCCGAGCCGCAGCACCGTCTGTACGTAGGCCATGCCCGACATCGGGTCGCGCAGTGGCCAGCGCAGGTCCTGCCATTCCAGGGCCTGTGTGACGAACGAGGCGGACAACCCGTCCAGCGTGGCCCGCAACAGAACCCGCTCCACCGCCTGGCCGGTGCGCAGCCAGTCCACGGGACGGTCGCGGGAGGTGCTCAGCAACGCCAGATGGGGCAAGGTCTCGAAGTCGGCGGTCGGACGGCCGGGGACGGTCTTGCCGCCCGCGAAGTCACGCATGGGGGCCTTGCCGATCCGGCGGCGTGGCCCGAAGGCGTACTCCGGGACCCCTTCGGTGGCCGGCCGCTGATCGTCCGTGGCGCGGGTGAAGCGGGCCAGGTCCGCGGCGGCGCCGGCGTCGGTGAGGTTGCGGGCCTCGGCCTCCAGCGCCAGGTCCATGACGTGCTGGAGATGCCAGCCGGAGACGAAGGCCAGCGCGACCTGTTCCCGGTGTGCGGCGTCGACGAGCGCGGTCCGTACCGGCGTGGGGATCTGTGTCTCGGCGAACGGGTACCGGCTGCTGTGCCGAGTGTGCACGGCGGGGTACAGGGCGGCCGGGTCGGCCTCGTCGCCGAGCGGGCCGGTCAGGGTCACCGATGCCAGCAGCATCGGGTCGCCGGGGTCGGGCAGCGGCTGGGTCTGCGCCTCCCAGCCCTCGTGGGCCACCGCGACCCGCAGGTTCATCAGGGCGGCGCCACAGCCGATGTGCAGGGCGCGGAGTTCGGGATCGGAGTGCGGCAGGGCCCCCCGCAGGTCGGCCCGCAGATGGAAGACCCGCCTCCGCCGGAAGTACTGGAACCGCCAGGGCTGGGCGTTGTGCATCGACGGGGCGGCCGTGGCGTCTTCCACCAACGACATGACCACCGCTTCGGAGAGCGAACGAGGGCCGCGGTGTGTCGCGGCGGACGCACGCTGCCCGGTTGCCTCCCGCTGCCCTCCGGGCCCGTGGCCGATGGGCTGAATGTGTGCGTCCGGTCCGGGGAACACAAGGGTGATCTGGTCGGTGTCCGACCACCGCACGTCGTAGGGAGGTGTCCCGTCGTCATGGTGGAGTCCGACGATCTCACCGTCGCGTTTGGTGGCACCGGTGGTAGGGCTTTCGACAATCAGTTGGTCGCCGATATGGGCACGCATCGACATCCCGCCTCTCCTGCCTGACGCCGTCCACTGTGACACCGCCGGTGAGCGGTGTCCTGGGGGCGGAACGCCCTCGGTCGAGGGGCCGGATGGCCCCGTGGTGGGCCGGGTGGCCGGGAGAGGGAGCCATGAGGCTCATTCGGCGGCGCGGGCGAGCTGGCAGGCTCGACGAGGGAGCCGGGCTCGACGAGGGCCGGGCTCCGCGACGGGAACACCGGCCGACCCGCCGCGAGTGTGCGAGAGGAGTCGGAACATGCACCACAGAACGGTCGGAGACCTCATGACGCGCCCGGTGGTCCAGGCGCCCCGTGACATGCCGTTCAAGGAACTCGTGGCGCTGCTCGCGGAGTGCGATGTCACCACCGTGCCGGTCGTGGACGGTGAGGGACGCCCGGTCGGCGTCGTGTCCGAGGGCGATCTGCTGCGCAAGTCGTCCGGCCAGGCGGACCCCTCCGGGCTCCTGCCGGTCCCGCACCTGGAGGCGTGGGAGCGCGCGAAGGCGGAGGGGGCGAGGGCGGAGGAGCTGATGTCGGCGCCCGCCGTGTGCGCGCGTGCGGAGTGGACGGTCGTCGAGGCGGCCCGGGTGATGTCGGACCGGAACATCAAGCGGCTTCCCGTGGTGGACGAGACCGACAAGCTGCTCGGCATCGTCAGCCGTGGCGATCTGCTGCGGGTCTTCCTGCGCCACGACGACGCCATCCGCGACGAGATCGAGCGGGACCTGCTGCGGCGGACCCTGCGGCTGGCGCCCTCGGCCGTGACGGTCGACGTACGGGAGGGCGAGGTCACGCTGGACGGATCGGTCGAGGCCAGGAGCCTGGTCGCGGTCATCGTGCGGCTGTGCCGGGGCGTGGACGGGGTGGTCTCGGTCACCGAGCACATCGCCTACGGCACTGATGACACCGGCGGCTCTGCCCTGGCCGCGTGAAACTCCGGAGAACCCAGCAGGAGGCACCGCCATGGAACCAGCCGCCATGGAACAAGTGGTCACCGTGGGGCTCGACGGCTCGCCCGAGAGCCTGGCCGCCGCACACTGGGCCGCGGACGAGGCGGAGCGGCGTGAGCTGGCGCTGCGTCTGACCCACGCGTGGATCCTGCTGGCCCCGCCCACACCCGACAGCCCGGCGGCGGACGACCAGAACTACTGGGCGAAGCACATCGTGCACGACGCGCACACCGAGCTGGCCCGGGACCACCCGAAGCTCACCATCATCGAGGACCTGGTGGCGGACGAGGCCGAGACGGCCCTGCTCGACGCCGCGGCCCACTCCCGCATGCTGGTGCTCGGATCGCGGGGGCTGGACCGGGTGGCCAGCTTCTTCCTCGGAGACATCGGGCTGCACACCATCGCCCGGGCGGAGCGGCCGGTGATACTGATGCGCACGGGACAGAGGGCACGAGAACACCCGGGGCGGGTGGTCGTGGGCCTGAGCCTGCACGGCCCGCAGGACAACCTCCTGGAGTTCGCCTACGTCACCGCGTTCACCCGCGATGTGCCACTGCACGCCGTCCACGGACGAACGCCCGACCGGACCCACACCGGCACCGGGGGCGATGGCACAGCCCGGGACACCAAGGAGCGGGCGCGACAGGAGCTGGACGAGGTACTGCGGCCGTGGCGGGAGAAGTTCCCCCGGGTGCGGGTCGTCGACGAGATCCGGCTGGAGAGCCCGGCCCGTGCCATCGTCCAGGCCGCGGCCGACAGCGATCTGCTGATGGTCGGACGGCGGAAACACCCGCCCGCGCTGGGGCCCCGCCTGGGCCCCGTGGTGCAAGCCGCGGTGCACCACGCGAGCTGCCCGGTCGCCGTCGTCCCCCACGAATGACGGGACGCGGCCGCCCTCGGAGATCACCATGAGGCACCCCATCACCGCGGGCGTGGACGGGTCACCCGAAAGCCTGGCCGCCGCCGACCGGGCGGCACGGGAGGCGCGGCGCCGCCGGGCTCCGCCGCGGCTGATCCACGCCCCACGCCTGACGTCACGTGCTCAGCCGGTCCGGAAGGGGGAACCCATGGCGCGCCACACACCGCCGGGTGAGAGTGAACCAGTACGATTGCCGCGTGCCCCGTACGAGAGGGAATTGCGCCGTCTACAGATCGAACTGGTGAAGCTCCAGGAGTGGGTGCGGGTCGAGGAACAGCGCGTCGTGGTGGTCTTCGAGGGACGGGACGCGGCCGGGAAGGGCGGCGTGATCAAACGGGTCACCGCACGGCTCAACCCGCGTGTCGTACGCACCGTCGCCCTGCCGGTGCCCACGGACCGCGAACGCACCCAGTGGTACTTCCAGCGCTATGTCGAGCAGCTACCGGCCGCGGGAGAGATCGTGCTCTTCGACCGCAGCTGGTACAACCGGGCCGGCGTCGAACGCGTCATGGGATTCTGCACCGAGGAGGAGTACCAGCGCTTCCTCCACCAGTGCCCGCTCTTCGAGCGGATGCTGGTCGAGGAGGGGATCCTGCTGCGCAAGTACTGGTTCTCGGTGAGCGACGCCGAGCAGGAGCGGCGGTTCCGCCAGCGCCTGGGCGATCCCACGCGGCGCTGGAAGATCTCCGCGATGGACCTGGAGTCCATCACCCGCTGGGAGGCGTACTCCCGCGCCAAGGACGAGATGTTCGCGTACACCGACATCCCCGAGGCCCCGTGGTACGTCGTCGAGAGCGACGACAAGCGCGCCGCCCGGATCAACATGATCGCCCATCTGCTGTCGACCGTTCCGTACGGCGACGTCCGGCTCCCGGAATTGCGTCTGCCGCCCCGCCCCGCGCCCACCGGCTACCAGCGGCCGCCCAAGCACCTTCAGACCTTCGTGCCCGACCACGCGGCCGCGCTCCGGACACCGGACCGCGGACCAGCTCCCGACGCGGACCCGGCCGGGGGGAGGGAACACCGATGACGGATACCGCGTCCCGCCCCGATACCGTCCACGCCCTGCTCGCCGACGGCTCCACCGTCGAGATACGCCCCGCGCTGCCACAGGACCGGGACGAGGTCCTGCGCATGCATCGGGAGCTGTCTCCCGAGGCCACGCGGCTGCGGTTCTTCGCCGTCAACCCGTACTACGCGCGGGAGGCGGCGGACCGCGTCTGCGCGCCGGGACACCGCGGTTACCGTGCGCTCCTCGCCCTGGCGGACGGCCGGGTGGTCGGGGTGGCCGAGTACACGGTGCTGCCCGCGCCCCCCGGCGAACCGGTGTCCGCCGATATCGGCCTGGCCGTCGCCGAGGGCCGTCGCGGGCAGGGCATCGGCACACTGCTGCTCGAACACCTGGTCCACTCGGCCCGGGAGGCGGGCGTCTCCGGCTTCACCGCCGAAGCGCTCGCCGAGAACCACGAGGTCCTGAAGGTCTTCGCCGATCTCGGGCTGGCACCGCCACCGAGCTCCTCGCCGACCACGCCGCGAGGCTCGCCCCGCTCACCGACCGCGATGTGCACAGCCTCCTCACCGCTCCGCGCTGCGCCCCGCTGCTCTTCGGCTACCGGGGCGGCGAGGCCGTGGACCTGGAGGGACTGGAGCAGCTGCTGCTGAGGCTGTCCCGGATGGCCTGTGACCTGCCTCAGCTCGCCGAGACCGACCTCAACCCGGTAGTGGTCCGGCCCGACGGAGCCGTCGCCCTGGACGTCCGGCTGCGCATCCTGCCACGCCATGCCCACGACCCCTACCCGCGGCGACTCCGTGCTGCCCGGCGGTGGCGCACCTGAGCCCACGTGGTGGCGTGCGCGCTCACACTCGCTGGGGCACGATCACGACCGGGCACGCGGAGCGGTGGAGTACGGCGTGGCTGACCCGGCCGAGCTGCATCCCAGTGTGGTCACGACTCCGGAGAGCACCGACGACCAGCAGATCGGCCTGCTCCGACACGTCCAGCAGGACTTGGTGCGCCGGCCCTTCGATCACTTCGCGATGGACCGTGATGTCGTCGCGCCCGCGCTCGACGCCGTCCAGGACTTCGCTGAGGACGCCCGCCGCCTGCTCCTCGTAGATCAGGCCGCCCGCCTCACGCTCCAGCGGCGACTGACCTGCGCGGGGGTGCGCGGGGCGCCGCCAGGAGCGCACGGCGTGCAGTGCGGCGTCCCGCGCCCGCGCCTCACGGAAGGCGAACCGTACGGCCGCCGACCCTTCCACCAGATCGCCGACGGCGAGGACCACGCGCCGGAGAGCGCCTGCGCGGTTCTGCTCCCCGCCCCGGACCACGACCACCGGGGAGACGGCGCGCGCCGCCACCGCCAGACTGACCGACCCCAGCAGCGCTCCCGCGACCGCACCCCTGCCACGGGACCCGGTGACCACGGCGAACGCCTCACGACTCTGCTCCAGCAGCGCCATCACCGTGTCCTCGGCCAGGACCTCGGCGGACACCTTCACGTCGGGGTTGCGCAACGCCGCACGTTCCGCGCAGGCGGCGACGATGTTCTCGGCCGCCACATCCCCGGTGGGACGGTCGGTGCCGAACGAGGGCAGGCGGCCCTCGTACCGTTCCCACCGGGAGGCATTGACCAGGTGCAAGGGGAGTTCATGGCGTGCCGCCTCGTCCACGGCCCAGTCCACGGCGTGCAGGCTGGACTCCGATCCATCGACACCCACGACCAGCGGGAGCGCCATCATCCCCACCGCCTTTCCTGCGGTCGACTCGTCCGCATGTGGGGGTACCCCGCGGGGACGGACACACCGCCCCGCTTCCTGGTTCGGACCGATCGGTTCTGACGGCGGAAGTGGTTGGCTTCGGTCCCGTCGCCAGTCCCGGGGCGCCGGATGCGATCCAAGAACATCGGCCACACGATGAAGGCATGCCAACCCCTCGCCCCGCCGAGCACTTCGCCGCGGGCCTGTCGCGGGAGGAGGCGGCGCGGCGGCTGGGGGAGTACGGGGCCAATGTCGTCGCCCGGGAGCGGCGCACTCCGGTGTGGCGTCGTGTGCTCCAGCAGTTGCGCGACCCGCTGATCGTGGTGTTGCTCGTGGCCGCGGTGCTGACCCTGACCACCGGAGATCTCCCCGACGCCGCGGTGATCCTGCTCGTCATCACCGTGAACACCGTGGCCGGAGTCGTCCAGGAGGTGCGGGCGGAACGGGCCGTGGCTGCCCTGACGGCGCTCAGCGCGCCCACCGCCCGGGTGATACGCGACGGCGCGGAGTGTTCCGTACCGGCCGCCGACGTCGTGCCGGGAGACCTGGTCCTGCTGGGCGAGGGGGACATCGTGCCCGCTGACGGCGAGGTCATCGACGCGGCTCTGCTCCTGGTCGACGAGTCGGCGCTGACGGGCGAGTCCGTCCCGGTGGAGAAGGCCACCTTCGCGAACCGGCCGCCGTCCACGGTCTCGGCGGACACGGTCTCGTCTGACACGGCCTCGGCGGGCACGGTCTCGGCGGGCACGGTGGTCGTCCGCGGCCGCGGACGGGTCCGGATCACCGGGACCGGCCCGGACAGCGCGCTCGGCCGGATCGCCGCGCTGATGGGAACCGCGCCCGGACTCACCCCGCTACAGCGCCGACTGGCCCGCTTCGGCAGGGTGCTGGCGGCCGTCACCGTCGCACTGTGCGCGGTGGTGCTCGCCCTGGGGCTGGTCCGCGGGCAGCCGGTCGAGCTGATGGTCGTGGCCGCGATCAGCCTCGCCGTCGCGGCCGTGCCCGAGTCCCTGCCCGCCGTGGTCACCCTCTCCCTGGCCCTTGGGGCGCGGCGGATGGCGGAGCGACACGCCATCGTCCGGCGGCTGCCCGCGGTGGAGACCCTGGGCTCGGTCACGGTGCTCGCCACCGACAAGACCGGCACCC
Organism: Streptomyces javensis; assembly: GCF_039525925.1. Taxonomy (NCBI): domain Bacteria; kingdom Bacillati; phylum Actinomycetota; class Actinomycetes; order Kitasatosporales; family Streptomycetaceae; genus Streptomyces; species Streptomyces javensis. The sequence continues at coordinate 27,391 of NZ_BAAAIF010000023.1, forward strand.
TGACCGAGGGCCGGATGGCCGCGGAGAGGCTATGGACGCCATGGGGCGAGGCCACTGTCAGCGGCATCGGCTACGACCCCGAGGGCCGCGTCGCACGCGACGGCCAACCGGTTACCGTGAGCGACGCCCCGGACCTGGCCGCGCTGCTGCGGGCCTCGATGCTGTGCAACGACGCCGCGCTGGAGCCTCCGTCGGACGATGACGAACGGTGGCGTGCGATGGGCGACCCCACCGAGGCGGCCCTGCTCGCCGCGGGGACCAGACTCGGCCTGGACCGGGCCGCGTTGCAACGCGAACTGCCACGGGTCGACGAGATCCCCTTCGACAGCGCGCGCAAGCGCATGACGACGGTGCACCGCGCGCCCGGCGGCGGACTGCGGGTCATGTGCAAGGGAGCCCCGGAGGTCATGCTCCGGCCGCCGGTCCTCACCGATCCCCCGGACACCCGGGCCCGGGCCGCCGCCCAGGCCGAGACCCTGGCCCGGGACGGATACCGTGTCCTCGCCATCGCCTCGGCCGACCACGACGAGACACGGCCCCGGAGCCCCGACGACTGGGAGGCGGGGCTTTCGCTACTCGGCCTGGTCGGCATCCTCGACCCGCCGCGCCACACCTCCCGGACCACCATCGCAGCGTGCGAACACGCCGGCATCACCTCGGTCCTCATCACCGGCGACCACCCTCTCACCGCACGGGCGGTGGCCGCGCGTGCGGGCATCGTGGCCCGGGAGGACGAGGTCACCACGGGGATGCGGATCCGCCAGGGCACCGCGGGTCCGCTGACCGCCTTGCGCGTCTACGCCCGGACCACACCCGATCAGAAGCTGGACATCGTCCAGGCGTGGCGCGCCTCGGGGCAGGTGGTGGCGATGACCGGCGACGGCGTCAACGACGGCCCCGCGCTGCGCCGCGCGGACATCGGCGTGGCCATGGGGCAGCGCGGTACCGAGGTGGCCCGCCAAGCGGCCGACCTCGTGCTCGCCGACGACAACCTGGCCACCGTCGTCGCCGCCGTCGAGGAGGGCCGCCGTGTCTACGCCAATGTGCGCCGGTTCCTGCTCTACGCCCTCGCCGGAGGAACGGCGGAAATCCTGGTCATGCTCCTCGGCCCGTTCCTCGGCATGCCCCTGCCCCTGCTTCCCGCACAGATCCTGTGGATCAACCTCCTCACCCACGGCCTCCCCGGTGTGGCGATGGGAGCCGAACCCGTGGAGCCGGGGGTGATGCGCCACCCACCGCGCCCGCCCGAGGAGAGCGTCCTGGGCGCCGGACTCTGGCCGCGGCTCCTGGCCATGGGGGTCTTCGTCGCCGCTGTCACTCTGGCCGCCGGAGTCTGGGCGCGGGAGACCGGCCGCCCCTGGCAGTCCATGATGTTCCTGATTCTGGGCGCCACCCAACTCGGCGTCGGGCTGGGCTCCCGGGCCCGCCCGGGCAGCCTCACCAACCCGTTCCTGCTGCTGGCCGTGGGCACGGCCCTGGCCCTGCAAGTGGCGGGCGTCTATCTCCCGCCCCTGCGCGCCCTGCTGGGCACCGAGCCGCTGCCACCTGTCGACCTCGCGATCGCCGGTGTGCTCTCCGGCCTGGGGCATGTCGTCATGCGCGTGCAGAGACGACTCTTCCCGGCGCGCCCGCCCGGCGCCCGCTCGGCGCCCGGCCCGGCCCATGGCTGAACCGGCCGACGGCCGGGCGGGGCCGGGCCTCAGGGCCCCGCCTCATCGGCCACGGGAAAGCCCGGGGTGCGCCAGATCTCACCCGCCGCGGTGATCCCCATCCCCTCGTGGCCGTCCAGTGCCTCGACCCAGTCCCGGGCCCGGGCGCCCATGGCGAACGCGGCCGTGGCGTAGGCGTCGGTCCGGGTGAGGTCGTGGCCGGTCAGGGTGAGGGAGGCCAGGGCGGTGGCGGGCTCGCCGGTGTGCGGGTCCAGGATGTGTGGGCCGCGCTCGGCCGTTCCCGAGGTGGCGAGGGCCAGATCGCGTCCGGTGACCACGGCGGCCAGCTCCCCGGGGCGGGCGGGGTGTGCGATGCCGATCCGCCAGGGCGTGCCGGGGGCGGCTTCGCCGCGCAGCCGGATGTCGCCGCCGCCGTTGACGCAGGTGTTGTGGGCGCCCGCCGCGTACAGCATCCGCGAGACCCGCTCGATCGCCCAGCCCTTGACCAATCCGGACGGGTCGAGCCGACCGCCGGGGGTATGGCTGAACCAGCCGCCGGTGGTGTGCGCCACCTCCTCGCACAGCGCCAACACCTCGGACACGTCCGGCCCGTACCGCTCCGGTACCGGCTCGCCACGGCCGAGGCGGCTGATCGCGCTGCCGGGGCGGTAGGTCGAGAAGACCTCGTCCACGTGGTGCAGCCAGGCCATGGCCTCGTTCAGGGCCCGGCGGACGGGCGGGGTGACCGGGTCGCGGAGGTCGAAGGAGAACACGGTGCCCATGACGTGCTCGACGTGGCGCGGCCCGCGCGCGGGGGCGGACACCTCAGACACCGGCCTTGTCCAGTGCGCTCTGGAGGGATCGGGTGTACCCGTCGCTGGTGTAGGTGGCGCCGGAGACCGCGTCGATGTGCGCGCTCTGGGCGCTCAGCGCCTCCCGCGTCAGCCGGGGCACGGCGTCCGCGGCGATCTGCTGGGAGCGGGGGCGGTCGGACGGGGTCCGGAGCGCCTTGACGGCGGTGATCCTGCCGTTGGAGAGCGTGACGGACACCTGGACCGGTCCGTACGAGGTGTTGATCACGCTGCCGGTGAAGGTGCCGGAGGTGCCGGAGGCGCCACCGCCGGAGGACTTGTGCCCGGTCGGCGCGGGCGACGGCCGTCCCGACGGCTCGGCCACGGCCGGGGCCGGGTTCTGGTGCGGTTTGAGCGACAGCAGCAGGATCACACCCGCCACGGTCGAGACGGTGGTCACGGCGGCCTTGCGCACGGTCTGACTCCTGTTCGTCGGGGAGATGGCGGGCGGCTCAGAGCGCGAACGACTCGTGGTGGATACGGCCGCGTGGCACCCCGGCCCCGCGCAGGGCCGCGGACGCGGCCTCGGTCATCCCGGGCGGCCCGCACAGGTAGACGTCGCGCTCCGCGAGGTCGGGCACCAGACCGCGCAGCGCCTCCGGAGTCAGCGGTGAGGAGTAGGCGGCGGGCTCGTCCACGACGTAGTGGACGGCCGCCCCGCGCGCCGCGGCGAGCGCGTCGAGCTCGCCGCGCAGCGCCAGGTCCTGGGGGCGCCGGGCCCGGTAGACGAGGATCACCTCGCCGGGCAGCGTCTCGAAGAGGGTCCGCAGCGGGGTGATCCCGACGCCGCCGCCCAGCAGGAGGGTCTTGCGGGCGCGGCGGCGGCGTGCGGTGAAAGCCCCGTACGGACCCTCGGCGAGAACCCGGGTGCCGGGCCGGAGATGGGCCAGGGCCGCGCTGTGGCCACCGGACGCCTTGACCGTGATCCGCAGATAGGCGGGGTGCGGCGCGGCCGAGAGGGAGTAGGGGTTGGCGGCCCACCACATGCCCCGGGTCAGGAACCGCCACCGGAAGAACTGGCCGGGCTCCGCGCGCAGCTCCGCCAGCCCGCTGCCCGACAGATACACCGATACGACGCCCGGAGCCTCGGGCCGGACCTCGGTGACGTACAGCCGGTGGCGCAGCGCCCGGCGCACCGGGACGGCGAACCGGTACCAGGCCAGCAGCGCCGCCGCCCCGATGTAGAGGGCGTACCAGGCCACCTGGGCGGGGCGATCGCCGACGAAGTCGGCCCCGTTGGAGAGCTGGTGCCCGAAGGCCAGGAAGACCGCGAGGTAGGTCGCGAAGTGCAGAAGGTGCCAGGTCTCGTAGGGGATGCGACGGCGCACGGCGCGTGCGGACACGATCGCGGTGATCAGGAACAGCAGAAAACCGATCGTCCCCTTGAGCAGGTCCGGATAGTGGAGGACCAGAGTGGTGGTCTGGCCCACCACTCCGGTGTGCGATTCCAGCGAGTACCCCCAGATGATCAGCAGGACATGGGCGCAGGCCAGCGAGATCGTGTAGCGGCCGCCCAGGGCGTGCCAGCGGGCCAGCCGGTCGGTGCCGATGGCGCGGTCGAGCAGCGGCACGCGCGCCATCAGCAGCAGGAGGATCGCGCAGGCGTAACCGGCGAGCAGTCCGGTGATCCGCCCCGCGCCGGTCAGCCAGCCGACGGCACCCACGACCGAGGGGGTGTCGCTCCACCACAGCGCCAGGACGGCGGCGGCCCCGCCCCAGATCACCAGGTGCGCGAGGGCCGGGACGGGGCTGGGCGGGCGCGGTGCCGACCGGGACGGGCGGGTCCTGGCCGGGGCCGGTGGCGTCGTGCTGGTCATGGGGGTCCTCTCGGCGACGTGCCCGGTCAGCGTCACCGGCGGAGCTCTGAGGACCCTATGAATCCGGGTGGACGAGCTCGGATTCGGAGGAAACTCATCGGATTCAGAGGAAACTCAGAGGAAGGGCGGGGCCTCGGCACCGCGCACCGCGAGGGATGCTGGACGCATCATGAATACGCACTCCACCAGCCGTTTTCTGCTGCGCCCCGACGGCGCCAGGGTCCGCGTCCTCGTCGTCGACGACGAGCCCGATCTGACCGAGGTGCTGTCGGGGGCGCTCCGCTACGAGGGCTGGGAGGTCCGTATCGCCGCCGACGGCGGATCCGCGCTGGACGCCGCACGGGCGTTCCGGCCGGACGCGGTGGTACTCGACTGGATGCTGCCGGACACCGACGGGCTCGCGGTGCTGCGCGCGATGCGAGCGGAGCTGCCGGATGTGTGCGTGCTGTTCCTGACCGCGCGCGACGCGGTGGAGGACCGGATCGCAGGGCTGACGGCGGGCGGCGACGACTATGTGACCAAGCCGTTCAGTCTGGAGGAGGTGCTGGCCCGGCTGCGCGGACTGCTGCGCCGGGCCGGGATGGCGCGGGAGCCGGGTGACGACCGGCTGGTGGTCGCGGACCTGGTGATGGACGAGCAGGCGCGGGAGGTGACCCGCGGGGGCGTGGCCGTGGAGCTGTCCCGCACCGAGTTCGAGCTGCTGCGGTTCCTGATGCGCAACCCCCGCCGGGTGCTGTCCAAGGCGCAGATCCTGGACCGGGTGTGGAGCTACGACTTCGGCGGCCAGGCCCATGTGGTCGAGCTGTACATCAGCTATCTGCGCAAGAAGATCGACGCGGGGCGGGCACCGCTGATCCACACCGTGCGCGGGGTCGGCTACGTCCTGAAGGCGGAGGTTTCATGACGCGGCCGCTCACCAGGTGGCTGTGCTGGTGGCCACCCCGTACGCTGCGTGCCCGGCTGACCGCCGGGCTGGTGGTGCTGCTGGCGGTCGCGAGTCTGGCGGTGGGGCTGACCACGGTGTTCGCGCTGGAGGGATTTCTGGTGCGTCGGCTGGACCAGCAGCTGACGGCGGCCGGAGGCCGGTTCCCGGCCAGCCTGGAGCACGGTGAGCGGCACCCCGACGCCGACAACGCGCCCGACACCCGTGGCCAGTCGGACCGCACCTTCGGCGCCCGGCTGCTGCGCGGTACGACGACCGATGCCGCCGTGGTGCGCGACCAGACGGACGCCGCCGTGCCGCTGACCGGCGCCGACCGGCGGGTCCTGGCGGGACTTCCGGTGGACGGCGACGGTCACGGCGTGCGTCTGTCCGCGCTCGGCGGCTACCGCGTGGTCGCGGTTCACGGCGACGACGGGGACGTCCTGGTCACCGGGCTGCCACTGCGTCCGGTGGAGGAGACCGTGCACCGGCTGGAGATCGTGGAGAGCGTGGTGTTCGGCAGCGCGCTGCTGGCCACCGGGGTGGCCGGGGCGCTGTGGGTGCGGCTGTCGCTGCGCCCCCTGCGGCGGGTGACCACGACCGCCGCGGGGGTGGCCGAGCTGCCGCTGGCCAGCGGTGAGGTGGCCATGCCGCCACCGGTGCCGGACACCGATCCGCGCACCGAGGTCGGCCAAGTGGGCACCGCGCTCAACCGCATGCTCGGCCACGTCGGGGACGCGCTGGCCCGTCGCCAGGCGAGCGAGGAACGGCTACGGCACTTCGCCGCCGACGCCAGCCATGAGCTGCGCACCCCGGTGGCCTCCGTCCGCGGCCACGCCGAGCTGGCGCTGCGCCATCCGGGCCCGGTACCGGACGAGGTGCGGCACGCGCTGGAGCGGATCCAGGCCGAGTCGGAGCGGATGTCCACGCTGGTGGACGATCTGCTGCTGCTCGCCCGGCTCGACGCGGGACGGCCGCTGGCCCGCCGACCGGTCGATCTGACCCGGCTGGTACTGGATGCGGCGGGCGACGCACGGGCCGCCGGGCCCGGCCACCACTGGACGCTGGAGCTGGCCGAGGAACCGGTGACGGTGCTCGGCGACGAGCACCGGCTCCAGCAGGTGGTGGGCAACCTGCTGACCAACGCCCGCACCCACACCCCACCCGGCACCCGGGTCACGGTCCGGCTGAGACCGGCCGGTGCGGACTGGGTGGAGTTCAGCGTGGCGGACGATGGGCCGGGGGTCCCCGAGTCGCTCCAGGACGAGGTGTTCGAGCGGTTCGCCCGCGCGGACCCGGGGCGGGCGCGGACCGCGGGCGGCACCGGACTGGGGCTGGCGATCGTCCGGGCCGTCACCGCGGCGCACGGTGGCACGGTCCTGCTGACCAGCAGGCCCGGCGCCACCGTCTTCCGGGCCCGGCTGCCCCGCTCCACCACGGCACCCGATCCGGGCTGACGTGACACGGTAAGAACCCCTGCACCCCTACGCAGAGCACGACCCCGTCTATAAGGCCGAGGTCCACCGACAGCTCGGACCGCACCTGACCTACGACCATGAAACACAAACGCTGCTGACCGAGACCCGGCCAGCAGCGACTATGTGCGTAGTGAACGTGTCCGAGGGGGGACTTGAACCCCCACGCCCGATAAAGGGCACTAGCACCTCAAGCTAGCGCGTCTGCCATTCCGCCACCCGGACCAGGTGTCTGCCGTTCGGCCCGTGGCCGTTCCGACATGGAAAACCATAGCAAACATCGGGACGTGCTCGATCACGGCCGGTCGTGCCCCAGGGTGGCCGGGCGGGCGGGCTGTGTGACGGGGGCATGACGGCGGTATTGCCGCCTTGGGCTGGGCGGGCGAGCGGAGGAGTATGGGCGGGTGACCCCCGCCGCGGGGGTCCGTGGCAGGGCGTTCCGCGGCAGCGCAACGACGAGGAGGCATCGTGAGTGAGTCGCTTTCGGGCGCGACGACGACCGGGACGGTCAAGGGCGAGGACGAGGTGGTCGACCTCTGCCGTGACCTGATCCGGATCGACACCAGTAACTATGGCGACCACTCCGGCCCCGGTGAGCGCGCGGCCGCCGAGTACGTCGCCGAGAAGCTGGCCGAGGTGGGGCTCGAGCCCAAGATCTTCGAGTCGCACAAGGGCAGGGCGTCGACCGTGGCACGGATCGAGGGGGAGGACCCGTCCCGTCCCGCGCTGCTCATCCACGGCCACACCGACGTCGTACCGGCCAACGCCGAGGACTGGACCCACCACCCCTTCTCCGGCGAGATCGTGGACGACTGCGTCTGGGGCCGGGGCGCGGTGGACATGAAGGACATGGACGCGATGACGCTCGCGGTCGTCCGGGAGCGGCTGCGCAGCGGCCGCAAGCCCCCGCGCGACATCGTGCTGGCCTTCCTCGCCGATGAGGAGGCGGGCGGGGTCTACGGGGCCAAGCACCTGGTCAACAACCACCCCGACCTCTTCGAGGGCGTGACGGAGGCGATCGGCGAGGTCGGCGGCTTCTCCTTCACCGTCAACGAGCAGTTGCGGCTCTATCTGATCGAGACCGCGCAGAAGGGCATGCACTGGATGCGGCTCACGGTGGACGGCACCGCGGGTCACGGCTCGATGACCAACAACGACAACGCCATCACCGAGCTGACCGAGGCGGTCGGGCGACTCGGGCGGCACAAGTTCCCGGTGCGGGTCACCAAGACCGTACGGTCCTTCCTGGACGAGCTGTCCGACGCCCTCGGCACCCCGCTCGACCCGGAGAACATGGACGAGACGCTCACCAAGCTGGGCGGCATCGCGAAGATCATCGGGGCCACGCTCCAGAACACCGCCGCCCCGACCATGCTCAGCGCCGGCTACAAGGTCAACGTCATTCCGGGGCAGGCCACGGCGCATGTGGACGGGCGCTTCCTGCCGGGGTTCGAGGAGGAGTTCCTGGCCGACCTCGACCGCATCCTCGGCCCGCGGGTCAAGCGCGAGGACGTGCACGCGGACAAGGCGCTGGAGACCACCTTCGACGGGGCACTGGTGGACGCCATGCAGTCGGCGCTGAAGGCCGAGGACCCGATCGCCCGCGCCGTGCCGTACTGCCTCTCGGGCGGTACGGACGCGAAGTCCTTCGACGACCTCGGCATCCGCTGCTTCGGCTTCGCGCCGCTGCGGCTGCCCCCGGAGCTGGACTTCGCCGGGATGTTCCACGGGGTCGACGAGCGGGTGCCGGTGGACGGGCTGAAGTTCGGTGTGCGGGTGCTGGACCGGTTCCTGGACGCGTGCTGAGGGCGGGCCGAGGGGTCTGCCGGGGTGTTGAGGGCGCACTGAGGGGCTGACCCGATCGGCCTAATCGATCACACATACCGAAGGGACCAAAAAGGGTGAATGGTGTCGTAGCTTGATAGCTTGATTGCTCCCTCCTCGTTACATGGTGTGTGCGGCCCGTAACCGGGCCGCGATGCCGACAAGGGGGTGGTGCTGTGCCCCGCCTTCGGCAACTACCGCATCGATCACGTGACATCGAGTCACGGTCCACCGGGGTGTGATCCCGGGTGGTCTCGGAGTGTGCGTGCTCCGGGGCCGCTCGGGGATGGGGGTGCGGGCGAGATCGCCCGCGCGCACTCCGGCCGGGACGGAAGGCTAGGGGAGCAGAAAGTTATGCGACAGGTTGCGAAAAAGGGCCTGATCACCGTAGCCGCGGCCAGCGGCGTTCTCGCCGTGACCGGCGGCTATGCCCATGCGGCGGGGTCGGGCGCCGACGGTGGCGCCGCGTACTCGCCGGGCATCGTCTCGGGCAACAACATCCAGGCCCCGGTACACGTGCCGGTGAACCTGTGCGGAAACACGGTCAGCGTCATCGGTGTCTTCAACGGCGCGGGTGGGGGGCAGTGTGGCGACCGGTCCGGCGGCGGCTCGGGCGACTCGTCCGGCGGTGGCGGCTCGCAGTCCGGCGGCTCGCAGGCGCAGGGCGGCAGCAGCGACTCATCGGGCATCGCCTCCGGCAACAACATCCAGGCCCCGATCGGCGTCCCGGTCAATGTGTGCGGGAACAACGTCAGCGCGGTCGGGTTCGGGAACAGCAGTGACGGCGGCGACTGCGGGGAGACGGTGCCGGCGGTGCCGGAGAACCCGGGCAACCCCGGGAACCCCGGGAACCCCGGGAACCCCGGCAATCCGGGAAACCCGGGTAACCCCGGCAACCCGGGGAATCCTGGCAACCCGGGTAACCCCGGGAACCCCGGAAATCCTGGTAACCCGGGCAACCCCGGAAACCCGGGTCAGCCTGGGAACCCGGGTCAGCCTGGGAACCCGGGTAACCCCGGGAACCCCGGTAACCCGAGCAACCCGGGGGGTTCGAACCCCGGTGGTGGCTCGGAGCAGCCCGGGCACTCCTCCCAGGGCCACCAGGCCGAGCACACGGGAGCCCACGGCCTGGACCCGTCCGCGAACCTCGGCAGCAAGGAGCAGCTCGCGCACACCGGTGCGGGCCCCGTCGAACTGGCCATTCCGGCCGCCGCGGGCATGCTGCTCGCGGGCACGGTGCTCTACCGCCGGGCCCGCGCCGCGCAGCGCTGATCACACCGCGCGCTGATGGGTGCTGACGGGTGCCGGTCGGTGTCCCCACCGCACCACACACCACCGCACCACACACCGTGCACCGCACCTCACACGCCGCGCATCACCCACCGGACCCCGTTCGCCGGGTGACGGTGGCATCACTCCGGGCGGGCCCCGCGCCAAGCGGGGCCCGCTCGATCATGCCCCGGCCCGCTACCAGGTCGCCCGGAGCTGGCGGATGATCCGGCGCCGCAATCGCACTCTGCGGCTGCCGTCGGGGTTGAGTCTCAAGCGATCCAACTCCCAGTGTCCGTACTCGGCATGGTCGGTGAGCAGGCGGGTAGTGGCCTTGCGGGAAACGCCCCGCGGCACATACACATCACAGAATTCGTATTCCGGCATCGCATCTATTGTGCGGGAACTGCCCTGCTACGGATAGCGTCTGCACTATGTCTGATGCTGCGCAGCCATCCGCTGCCGAGGTACGTGCCGCCGCTGAAGCGGTGAAAGCCGCACTGGATCGTCACCTCGACGCCGTCGAACGTCGGTCGGGGGAAGGCGATCCGGCCGTCTACGCCGCGTTCAACGAACTGGCCGCGGCAGCCGAGGTCTACGACGAGCTGCTCTATGACGCCTACGACGAGGTGACGCCCTTCGAGATCCCTGGTGACGACCGCCTCCCCGCCTACACCGGGCCGGAGGAGCCGAGCGCGCTGAGCGTGCTGATCCGCAGGGACTACGTCGTCGCCGAACCGCAGCGGCTGCTCTCGCAGGCGCAGCGGATCGCCGACCTGGATCCGGACATCGACACGGGGAACGACAAGCAGGGCGGGGCGGCCGCCGGGGAGAGCGTGCACACCGCCCTGGGGGTGGTCTTCGGCGAGTTCGAGCCGGACGAGATCGCCTCTCGGCACAAGGAGTTCGGCCTGGAGGAGGGTGACTCCACGCTCTGGGTGGTGGCGGCCGAGGAGCCCCCGGAGCCGGGGGAGTGGCTCTCCGCCCCCTTCGACCAGGCGGATCCGCATATGGTCGTGTGCCGCTTCGACATGAGCTCGGTCTTCGACGAGGAGCTCGAGGACGACGAGGAGCTCGAGGACGAGGACGAGGACGATCTGGAGGCCCTCGAGCCGGGCAGCTGAGCGGGGGCTCCGGGACCGCTCGGTCCCGGACCATCCGGGCAGGGCCGGGCCGTTCCGCTCGGACCGGCCCGAACCGCTCGACCCCGGATCGCCTGGCTTCGCACAGCGGTCCGGGATCGCTTGGCCTCGGACCAGAGGGTCCCGGACCAGCCGGTGCCGGATCGCTCGGCCTCGGACCGGCCGGGCCCGGAGCCAGTCGGTCCCGGATCGTTCGGCCCCGGACCAGCCGGGCCCGGAGCCAGTCGGGTCCGGATCGCTTGGCCCCGGACCAGAGGGTCCCGGATCAGCCGGTCCCGGATCGCTCGCGGTCCGGGACCGTTCCGTTTTGGGCCGCGCCGTACCGGGCCGCCTGGCGCGGGCCACTCGGTCAGCCGGTGGGCGCGGGTGGGACCTGGGCCTGGAGGAGCGCTCGTAGGCGGGTGGTGCGGTCCTTGAAGGGGGTTTCCGCCACCGCTCGCGGCAGCGCCGCATCCGCGCCGTGGACCACCGACAGATGGCGCTCACCGCGGCCGAAGGCCGTGTAGACCCAGGCCCGGGTCAGCCCCGCCGTGGCGTCGCCCGGCAGCACCACCACGGCCGCGGGCCAGCGCGCTCCGGCCGCCTGGTGTGCGGTGAGGGCCCAGCCGTGCCGCACCAGCCCGCCGACCTCCTCGCGCGCCACCACGACCGGTGTGCCCGCGCAGTCCAGACGCAGCCCCTCGGCGTCCGCCGAGACCACGGTGCCCGGCACCGTACGGCCCGGGGCCGGGGTGTACGCCACGCGGTCGCCCGGGTCGAAGCCGCCGAACCGGCCGGGGCCGGGGTTGAGGCGCTCCTTCAGGGCCGCGTTGAGCGCCCGGGTACCGGCCGCGCCGCCGTGGCCCGGGGTGATCACCTGGGTCTGCTCCGGCGGGACGCCGATCGCACGGGGCACCGAGTCGGCGACGAGCTGCACGGTGCGGTGCACCGCCTCGCCCGCGTCCCGCACGGGCACGATCACGACCTCCTTGCCGGGCGCCTCCACCTGGTTGAGCTCGCCGATCCCGATGCCCGAGACCAACTCGCCGATGGGGCCCGGGTCAGGGGTGCGGGAGACGACCTGCGGGCAGCGGCGGGCCGCCACCAGGTCCGCGAAGACCCGGCCGGGACCGGCCGACCACAGCACGCCGGGATCTCCGCTGAGCACCAGACGGGCGCCGTCCGGCAGCGACTCGACCAGCATCGCGGCCGTCTCCACATCGAGCTGCGGGGCGTCCAGGACGACGAGCAGATCGAGCGCCAGCGCGCCCTCCTCGTCGCGTCCGGGGCCCTCGGCGTCGGCCAGCAGCCCGGCGACCGTGACGGCCGCGGAGACGGCCTCGGGGGCCTCGTCCGGGCCCGCCTCGTCCGGGCCCGCCGCGTCCGGGGCCGCCGCGTCCGGACCGGCGCCCGGGACCCCGCTCAGCGCGGCGGCCAGCCGCCGCCTGCCGTCCTCGGCGTGCGCGGCCGCGTAGGCCCGCAGGCCCATGGCGCGGGCGGCGGCGCCCAGCGCCGGCGGTTCGGCGCGCGCCGCCTCGCCACCGCTGTGGGCGACCAGGCCGTGGGTCGCGACGGTACGGATGAGCTCAGCGGCGGAGGCGGTCGGCGCGGCGGCGGCCGCGCCCTCCCACTTGGCGTCGCCCGCCGGTGCCTCGCCGTCCTGTGCGGGGGCGAAGGTGCTCGCCAGCCGGGCCAGCCCGTCGGCCAGGCTCTCCTCGGCCAGGGCATAGCGGTCCAGCCCCAGCAGCACCCGCACCGGCTGCTCGGCGTCCTCGTCCTCGGCCGCCCGGGGACGGGCCCCCGCCGGGGCGTCGAGCGCGTCCTGGAAGACCAGCACCGCGCCCTCCGCGATCGCGGTGCGCAGCGCCTCGTCCGGGTCCGGCACGGACGCCTTGGCGAGCGCGTCGCGCAGCGCGGACGACTCCAGCGCGGTGTGCCCCTCGAGGGCGGCGCGCTCCAGCAGCCAGCCGGTGAGCGCCAGCGCACGGCGCTCGTCGCCGGGCTCGCAGGCCGGGCCGAGGAGGGCGCGGGCGAAGCCGTCCGCCTGGTCGGGGCGTACGCCGGGCACGGCCAGCAGTTGCCACGGGTCCTCGCGCAGCGCCTGCGCGGCGGTCTCTCCTAGCGTTTCGGCGACCTTCCGGGCCAGGGCCTCGGGGGCCCCGCCCGCCGCGAGCACCTCCCGTACGCCGCCACTGCCGGGGACCTCGCCCCCCGGCCCACGCGCCGGACGGGCCGACGCCGGACGTACGGGAGCGGGCGCGGCGGCGGGCGCCGCCGCATGGGCCCGGTCACGGGGGGCTGCGGGTGCGGCGGGCGCCGCGGTACGCGCTGCCGGGGCGTCGTTGAAGAACGACGCCGCCGACCGCTCACCGCTCTCCACGGCCCGCACGGCGGCGGCCAACGCCTCAGCCGCCGCTGACCGCCGCCCCTTGCCACCACCGCCGGAGGTCTCCGCGGCGCCGCCGGTTGACCCCTGCCCGGCGGGTCCGGAAGCGCCAGCACCATCGCCCGCGCCTGCGTCACCACTCGCCCCGGTGCCGCGCTGGTCCGGCTCGGGGCGGGATGCGCCGTGTCCGGCGGGGGCCCGCTCTTGGTCGGTGTCCTCGGAGTGGGGGCCTGCCTTGGCATCGCCGGACTCGCTCTGTCCGGCGGGGGTGGGGACACCATCGCCTGCGCCCGCGCCTGCGTCACCGTTCGCCCCGGTGCCGCGCTGGTCCGGCTCCGGGCGGGATGCGCCGTGTCCGGCGGGGGCCGGCTCTCGGTCGGTGTCCTCGGCGTGGGGGCCTGCCTTGGCATCGCCGTACTCGCCCTGTCCGGCGGGGGCGGGGACACCATCTCCCGCGCCAGCACCATTTCCCGCGCCCGCGCCCGCGTCATCGCTCGCCCCGGCGCCGCGCCGGTCCGGCCCCGGGCCGGATGCGCCGTGTCCGGCGGGGGCGGAGACACCATCGCCTGCGCCTGCGCCTGCGCCTGCGCCTGCGCCTGCGCCTGCGCCTGCGCCATCGCCCGCCCCGCCCGGACCCGGCGCTTCCGCGTCCCCGGAGCCCTGGCCCGCCCCTGGGCCGCCGGACGTGCCCTGCCCAGCGGGTGGGGCCTGCCCACCCGCTACTGGCCCGTCGGCCCTGCCTGCCGGGGGCTGTTCGCCGTCGGTGCCTTCTTGGGAGCTGTGGAGGCTCGCTCCGGCGCCGAGAGCCCCCGCCTCGTCGGCCCCGCCCCGTCCGGCGGATTGCGCGGGTCCGGCGGCCGTGGCCGCCCCCGCGGGGTCACCAGGGGCACCCGGCGCGTCGGCCCCGGTGTTCGCCGGCTCCGCCGGCTCCGCCGGCATCGTCGGCTCCGCCGGCGGGTCGGCCTCCTCGGGCGCGGATGCGGCGTCGCCGGCGAGGCGGTCGGTACTCACAGCGTGCTCCAGTCCTGATCGGGATAGCGGTGCACGGGCGCCGAAACATCGTCGAGCGCCTGGCAGATCTCGTCCGGAAGACTAAGGGTCTCCGCCGACAACGCCGCCCTCAGCTGCTGGGCGTTGCGCGCGCCGACGATCGGGGCGGTGACGCCCGGGCGGTCGCGGACCCAGGCCAGGGCCACGTTGAGCGCGGTGGTCGCGAGGCCGTCGGCCGCTATGGCGACCGCCTCGACGATCCGGCTCGCCTCCTCGTCCAGATACGGCTCGACGAACGCCGCGAGCTCGGAGGCGCCGCGTGAATCGGCGGGTGTCGTATGGCGGTACTTGCCGGTGAGCACCCCGCGACCGAGGGGCGAGGACGGCAGCAGCCCGACGCCCAGGTCGAGCGCGGCGGGCAGCACCTCGCGCTCCACACCGCGCTGGAGCAGCGAATACTCCATCTGCGTGCTGGCCAGCCGGGTGTGCGCGCCCGAGGAGGCCAGCTGCCAGGTGGCGGCCTTCGCGAGCTGCCAGCCGCTGAAGTTGGACACCCCCACATAGCGGGCCCGCCCGCTGCTCACCGCGATGTCGAGGGCCTGAAGGGTCTCCTCGAGCGGGGTGAACGGATCGAAGGCGTGCACCTGCCACAGGTCGACATAGTCCGTGCCCAGCCGCTCCAGCGAGGCGTCCAGCGCGGCCAGCAGATGGCCGCGCGAGGCGTCGAAGCGGCGGTCGGGGTCGGGCACGCTGCCCGCCTTGGTGGCGATCTGGAGATCGCGCCGGGGCAGTAACCCCTCCAGCAGCTGCCCCAGGAGGTATTCGGCGCCGCCGTCCGCGTACACGTCCGCGGTGTCGACGAGCGTCCCGCCCGCCTCCCAGAACGCCTTGAGCTGATCCGCGGCGTCGTGTTCGTCGGTGTCCCGCCCCCAAGTGAGCGTGCCGAGCCCGAGCCGGGAGACGCGCAGGCCCGTGCTGCCGAGGTGCCTTAGCTCCATGAACGTCGAGATTACTGGCCGCAAAGCGCCACGTGGCAGCCTGTGGATAACCCACCCCTGACGTAGCGGGGCCATGCGCGCTAGAGTCCCCGGAACAGCGACGTTACTGATCAGTAAGGGGTGCGGTATGAGGCTCGGCATCAACCTCGGCTACTGGGGCGCCGGAATGGACGCGGACAACCTCGCGGTCGCCCGCGAGGCCGACAGGCTCGGCTATTCCGTCTGCTGGGCGGCCGAAGCCTACGGTTCGGACGCCGCCACGGTGCTCGCGTGGGTCGCCGCGCAGACCGAGCGCATCGACGTCGGCTCGGCCATCTTCCAGATCCCGGCCCGCACCCCCGCCATGACGGCGATGACCGCCGCCACCCTGGACACCCTCTCCGGCGGCCGCTTCCGCCTCGGCCTCGGCGTCTCGGGACCCCAGGTCTCCGAGGGCTGGTACGGGGTGCGGTTCGACAAGCCGCTCGCCCGCACCCGCGAGTACGTGGAGATCATCCGCAAGGCGATGTCGCGCGAGCGGCTCACCCACGAGGGCCAGAACTGGACCCTGCCGCTGCCCGACGGCCCCGGCAAGCCCCTCAAGCTCACCGTGCACCCGGTGCGGGAGTACATCCCGCTGTACATCGCGGCCATCGGCCCGAAGAACCTGGAGCAGACCGGCGAGATCGCCGATGGCGCCCTGGTCCTGTTCTACGATCCCGAGCACGCCGAGGAGACCACCCTCAGCTCGCTGCGCGCGGGCCGCCAGAAGGCGGGCAAGGACCTCGAGGGCTTCGACGTGGTGCCCACCGTCCCCATGGCCCTCGGCGACGATGTCCGCGGCCTCGCCGACCAGTTCCGCCCGTACACCGCGCTCTACGTGGGCGGCATGGGCAGCGCCAAGCAGAACTTCTACAACAAGCTGGCGCAGCGCATGGGGTACGAGAAGGAGGCCGCCGAGATCCAGGAGAAGTACCTCTCCGGGGACAAGGAGGGCGCCGCCGCGGCCGTCCCCCACGAGCTGATCGACTCCACCGCGCTGATCGGCCCCGTCGAGCGCATCGCCGACCGCATGCAGGCGTACGCGGGGGCCGGGGTCACCACCCTGTCGCTCACCCCCGCGGGCTTCACGCTGGAGGAGCGGCTCGCCGGGCTGCGGGCGGGCGTCGAGGCCCTGGAGCGGGCCGGACTCGCGTAAGCGCCGGGCCGAGCGCGGCCGCCGGGAAATTTCTGCGGCCGTGGTGGGGGCTCGGGGGTCTTCCCCGCCACGGCCGTCATCCAGCACAACGCCTCCGCCGCCCAGGGGTTACGCGGACGCGGCGTACCGAGGGGTCCCCCGTTCGGCCGAGCCGGGTGCCCCAGCTGTTGCCGCCGCCCCCACCGGGCCGTTGACTTTTTCTGCGCACGGCGGCTTCTGCGCACGGCGGCGCACGACCAGCGCACGGAGGTGGCGGCGATGCTCTCGGCGAGAAGCGTGTTCCAGGAGATCCTCGACAACGACGAGTCGTTCCGGCTCTTCTGCTCCGTCGCGGCCAGCGGGGAGGCCCAGGGCGGCTGGGAGAACGGCCGGATCTCCGCCCTGGTGCCCGAGAGCCGCCGCGACCTCGCGCCCAAGATCGCCCGCCATGGCGCCGACGAGGACAAACACGGCCGGATCTTCAACGCCCTGCTCCACAAGCGCGGTCTGGAGCCCATGGAGGTGCCGCGCGAGACCGACTACACGATGCTCCTGGAGGCGCGTGGCATCGGCCTCGCCCATGACAAGCTGCGCCGCGACGAACCGCTGACCGAGCACGACATCGTGATCTACCTCGCCCACAGCCGGGTCACCGAACAGCGCGCCTCCGCCCAGATGACGATGTTGCGCGGATACTTCGGCGACCACCCCGACCTCGGCCGCGCGGTGCGCATGATCGCCGACGACGAGGACAACCACCTCGCCTACTGCCACGAGGAACTGCTGCGCCTGGCCGCCGACGGATACGGCCGGACCATCCAGCGGATCCTGCGGGAGAGCGCGCTCGCCGAGATGGCGGTCTACCGGGACGTCAGCCTGGCCGTGATGGCCCACATGGGCCGCCTCCTCGGCTGGCCCCAGCCGAAGTCCGCGCTGCTCGCGGCCGGGATCCACGCCCTGCACACATATGAGCGGCTGGGCGGCTGGCGGCGCATGGTGTCACTGCGGATGCCCGAGCGGCGGAACGCGCTGGGCGGGCCCGCGAGGAGCGCATCCGGCGCATGCGGCGCATCCGGCGCGCCCGAGGCGCCCGAGTTCGTCTGACCGAGCCGCGCGCCCGAGGCGCCCGCGTCCGACCGGGCCCCAAGACCTCCGCTCAGAGCCACCCACGCCGCTTGAACCAGCGGTACAGCACCGCGATCACACCGGCCATGAGCGCGACCACCCCCGGGTATCCCCAGGGCTGTTTCAGCTCCGGCATGTGCGTGAAGTTCATGCCGTAGATCCCGGCGATCATCGTCGGGACCGCGGCCATGGCCGCCCACGCCGAGATCTTCCGCATGTCGTCGTTCTGCCGCACGCCCATCTGCGCGAGATGGGCGGAGAGGATGTCCGACAGCAGCCGGTCCAACCCCTCCACATGCTCGTTCACCCGGGTCAGATGGTCGCTGACATCGCGGAAGAACGGCCGGGAACCCTCGTGCACGAACGGCACCCCGGCGCCGGTCAGCCGCTCCATCGGCTCCCCCAACGGCCCGGCCGAGCGGCGGAATTCCATCACCTCGCGCTTGAACGCGTAGATCCGCCCGGCGGTGTTCTGCCCGGCGCCCGCGTTCGGGGCGAAGACCTCCGTCTCCAGCTCCTCCATGTCCCCGTGCAGATCGTCGGCCACGTCCAGGTAGTGGTCCACGACCGCGTCGGAGACCGCGTACATCACCGCCGTAGGGCCGTGCTGGAGCACCTCGGGCATCTTCTCCAGCCGGTCGCGCACCGAGCCGAGCGGATTGGCCTCGCCGTGCCTTACGGTCACCACGAAGGAGTCACCGACGAAGACCATCAGCTCACCCGCGGTGACGGCCCCGGCCTTCTCGTCGTACTGCACCGGCTTGAGCACCAGGAACAGCGAGTCGTCATAAACCTCCAGCTTCGGCCTCTGGTGGGCGCACAGGGCGTCCTCGACGGCCAGCGGATGCAGTCCGAACTCGCTGGTGACCAGCTCGAACTCCTTCTCGGTCGGCTCATGCAGCCCGATCCACAAGAAGGCGTCCCCACTCGCGCGCGCCTCGTCCAGGGCGTCGGAGAAGTCGGCGGGTCCCTCGGTGCGGGCCCCGTCCCGGTAGATGGCACAATCCACGATCACGCTGCGCATTGTGCCTCGCCCGATGCCGATCGGCACAGGGGACCCCGGTGCGGGATCGGTGCGCATCCCCGCTGAGCGGCGCCGGAGGGGTCGTAGGGTGGCAGCCATGCCCATGCTGATCCTCGTACGGCACGGCCGGTCCACCGCCAATACCGCGGGCGTCCTCGCGGGCTGGACACCCGGCGTCGCCCTCGACGAACGCGGTACGGCCCAGGCCGCGGCGCTGCCCGGCAGACTGGCCGGGCTGCCGCTCGCCGCCGCCGTCACCAGCCCGCTACAGCGCTGCCGGGAGACGCTGGCCCCGCTGCTCGCCGCCCGCCCCGAACTGCCGCTGCACCCCGAAGACCGGATCGGGGAGTGCCACTACGGCGACTGGTCCGGCCGGAAGCTGGCCGAGCTCGCCGATGAACCATTGATGAACATCGTCCAGCAGCATCCGTCCGCGGCCGCCTTCCCCGGTGGTGAGTCCATGCGCGCCATGCACGCGCGCGCGGTCGAGGCGGTGCGCGACTGGAACGCCCGGATCGAGAGCGAGCACGGCGCCGACGCGGTCTATCTGATGTGCTCCCACGGGGACATCATCAAGGCGCTGGTCGCGGACGCCCTCGGACTCCATCTCGATCTGTTCCAGCGGATCTCGGTCGAGCCCTGCTCGGTCACCGCGATCCGGTACACCCCGACCCGGCCCTTCCTCGTCCGGCTCGGGGACACCGGGGACTTCGCCGGTCTGGCGCCGCGCGAGGAGAACTCCGGCCACCGCGGCGGGGACGCGGCGGTGGGCGGCGACGCGGGAGCACCGTGATCGCCGCGCGCAGTAGGGTGGTGCCGCGGTGCGAGGGCGCCGTGACAGCCGTGACCGGGCGGTCATGACACCCAGCGGTCAGCAGTCAGTCAGCCGAGCAGTCGAATCAAATGGAGCAGGACGTTGTCCCGTCAGGTGTTCCTCTATGACCCGCCGGACCGTTTCGTCGCCGGTACGGTCGGGCTGCCTGGTCGCCGTACCTTTTTCCTCCAGGCCTCCGCCGGTACCCGGACCACCAGTGTCGCGCTGGAGAAGACGCAGGTCGCCGCGTTGGCCGAGCGGATAGACGAGCTGCTGGACGAGGTGGTGCGGCGCACCGGCGGCAACGCCCCGGTCCCCGCCGTCGCACCGACCGAACTCAGTGACACCGGACCGCTGGAGGTCCCCGTCGAGGAGGAGTTCCGGGTCGGCACCATGGCACTCGCCTGGGACGGCGAGGAGCAGCGGATGATCGTCGAGGCGCAGGCGCTGGTCGAGCTGGAGGCCGAGTCCGAGGAGGACCTGGCCGAGGCCGAGGAGCGGCTGCTCCAGGACGATGTGAACGGCCCGCCCATGCTGCGGGTGCGGCTCACCGGGACGCAGGCGCGCGCGTTCGCCAAGCGCGCCCTGGAGGTCGTCAACGCCGGCCGGCCGCCCTGCCCGCTGTGCAGTCTGCCGCTCGACCCGGAGGGACACGTATGTCCGCGCCAGAACGGATACCGCCGCGAAGCCTGACGCCCACCCGTCTCCCACCCCCCTCAACGGAGGCTTCGCGCCCCTTGCCCACCCGTCTCCCACCACCCTCAACGGAGGCCCCGCGCCCCTTGCCCGCGGCCGAGCTGCTGGCTCTTGGCGAGCTGACGGTGCGCGGCCGGGTCCGGGAGGCGTCCAACGCGGTGCTGTACTGCACGGTCGAGTACGAGGGCCAGAGCGCCCCCTGTGTCTACAAGCCGGTGGCCGGGGAGCGGCCGCTGTGGGACTTCCCGGACGGCACCCTCGCCCAGCGCGAGGTCGCGGCGTACGAGATCTCCGAGGCCACCGGCTGGGGCCTGGTGCCGCCCACGGTGCTGCGCGACGGGCCGTACGGGCAGGGGATGTGCCAGCTCTGGGTCGAGGTCGAGACGGCCACCGACGGGCCGGACGGGGCCGACGGCGGGCCGCACGGCGACGGCTCGGAGGAGACCGGGGGAGCGGAGCTGCTCGCGCTCGTCGACGGCGATGAACCGGGCCCCGGCTGGAAGGCCGTGGGCTACGCCGAGGTGGGCGAGGGCCGTACGGCGCTGCTGGTGCACGCCGACGACGTACGGCTGCGCCGGCTGGCCGTCCTCGACGCGGTGATCAACAATGGCGACCGCAAGGGCGGCCATCTGCTGCCCGCGGCCGGTGGCCGGCTCTATGCGATCGATCACGGAGTGACCTTCAACGCCGACGACAAGCTGCGCACCCTGCTGTGGGGCTGGGCCGGGGAGCCGCTGCCGGACGATGTGCTGGAGGTGCTGCGCCGGCTGGCGGGCGAGCTGGCCGACGGCGGCCCGCTGAGCGCCCGGCTGGCGGAGCTGATCACCGAGGCCGAGATCGAGGCCCTGCGGGCCCGTGTCGCCGCGCTGTTGCGCACCGGGAAGCACCCCGAGCCCAGCGGCCAGTGGCCCGCCATCCCCTGGCCGCCGGTCTGACCGGACCGGGCTCTTCCGGGCGGGGTGAACGCGGATCGGGCGGCTCAAGCAGCTCGCGGACGTCCGCGCAAGACCGCCCATCCGGCCAACACCACTGGTCCGGTTCGTATACGGACGCTGCATCCGGTTACGCTCATTGCATGTATGCCTGGCCCGCTTCTGAGGTTCCCGCCCTGCCCGGCAGTGGCCGCGACCTGAGCATTCACGACACCGCGACCGGGGGACGGATCACCCTGACCCCCGGTCCCGTCGCGCGCATCTACGTCTGCGGGATCACCCCGTACGACGCGACCCACATGGGTCATGCGGCGACCTACAACGCGTTCGACCTCGTTCAGCGCGTATGGCTCGACACCAAGCGCCAGGTGCACTACGTCCAGAACGTCACCGATGTCGACGATCCCCTGCTGGAGCGGGCGCAGGAGAACGGCGACGACTGGACGGCCCTCGCCGAGCGTGAGACCGCCCTCTTCCGCGAGGACATGACGGCCCTGCGGATGCTGCCCCCGCGGCACTACATCGGTGCCGTCGAGTCGATACCGGGAATCGTGCCGCTCGTGGAGCGGCTGCGCGACCTGGGCGCCGCCTATGAACTCGAGGGCGACATCTACTTCTCCGTGGAGTCCGACCCCGCCTTCGGCTCGGTCAGCCGACTCGACGCCGAGGCCATGCGGCTGCTGTCCGCCGAGCGCGGCGGCGACCCGGAGCGCCCGGGCAAGAAGAGCCCCCTGGACCCGATGCTGTGGATGGCCGCCCGTGACGGCGAGCCGAGTTGGGACGGCGGATCGCTCGGCCGCGGCCGCCCCGGCTGGCACATCGAGTGTGTCGCCATCGCCCTGGATCACCTCGGCATGGGCTTCGACGTGCAGGGCGGCGGATCCGATCTCGCCTTCCCGCACCATGAGATG
Organism: Streptomyces javensis; assembly: GCF_039525925.1. NCBI lineage: Bacteria > Bacillati > Actinomycetota > Actinomycetes > Kitasatosporales > Streptomycetaceae > Streptomyces > Streptomyces javensis. Next base: position 49,351 of record NZ_BAAAIF010000023.1, read on the forward strand.
GGCGCCTCGCACGCCCAGGTCCTCACCGGTGAGCGGCCGTTCGCCAAGACGTACGTGCACGCCGGGATGGTGGCCCTGGACGGCGAGAAGATGTCCAAGTCCAAGGGGAACCTGGTCTTCGTCTCGGCGCTGCGCCGCGACGGCGTCGACCCGGCGGCCATACGGCTCGCGCTGCTGGCCCGCCACTACCGCTCGGACTGGGAGTGGACGGACGGGCTGCTGCGGGAGGCCGAGGAGCGCCTGGGCCGCTGGCGTGCCGCCGTCTCGCGGCCCGACGGGCCCTCGGCCGAGGCGCTGGTGGAGGAGATCCGCGCGGCGCTCGCGGACGACCTGGACTCCCCGGCCGCCCTGGCCGCCGTCGACCGCTGGGCCGCCGCGCAGTCGGCCACCGGCGGTACGGACGAGGGGGCGCCCGGACTGGTCTCGCGCGCCGTGGACGCGCTGCTGGGCGTGGCCCTCTGAGCGCTCGTCTGACGCGTCGTCGGGGCGTCGCGCCGCGACGGTGAACGCATGAGCCCGCGCCGGGATCCTCCCGGCGCGGGCTCCTCGCTGTCTCGTACGAGGTGTACGGCGGCGTTCGTGGTTACCGGTCGGAGCCGGACCCCTCGTCCCCGTCGTTACCCCGGTCCGTGCCGCCCTCGTCGCGCCGGTAGGCGTCCTGGCCCTCGGGGCCCCGGCCGTCGCCCGCCTCGTTGGCGCTGTCCGCCTCCTTGGCGCTGTTGGCGTCCTTGGCGTCGTCCGCGTCCGCGTCCTTGGTCCCGTCCTCGGCGCCGCCGCTGTCCTCCGCGTCGTCGTCCTTGGCCATCTCGTCCTTGGGGGACGGTTTGCGCGGCCGCCCGTGGCCGGTGGAGGGGTCGCGCAGATAGGGGGCGCCCGGACCTCCCACGCCGCCCTCCAGACCGCCGCTCTCGGTCGCGTGGCCGCCGGCGGGGCCGGGCTGGCCGTCCCGCCGCCGCAGATAGCGCTCGAACTCGCGGGCGATGGCCTCACCGGACGCCTCGGGCAGCTCGGCGGTGTCCCGCGCCTCCTCCAGCGACTGGACGTACTCGGCGACCTCGCTGTCCTCGGCGGCCAGCTGGTCCACGCCCAGCTGCCAGGCCCGGGAGTCCTCGGTCAGCTCACCGAGCGGGATGCGCACCGAGATGAGGTCCTCGAGGCGGTTCAGCAGCGCCAGGGTGGCCTTCGGGTTCGGCGGCTGCGAGACGTAGTGCGGCACGGCCGCCCACAGGCTCACCGCCGGGACACCGGCGTGGGCGCACGCCTCCTGGAGGACCCCGACGATCCCGGTCGGGCCCTCGTAGCGGGTCTCCTCCAGATCGAGGCTGCGGGCCAGGTCCGGGTCGGAGGTGACCCCGCTGACCGGCACCGGCCGGGTGTGCGGGGTGTCGCCGAGCAGCGCGCCGAGGATGACGACCATCTCCACGCCCAACTCATGGGCGTAGCCGAGGATCTCGTTGCAGAACGACCGCCAGCGCATGCTCGGCTCGATACCGCGCACCAGCACCAGGTCCCGGGACTTCTCCCCGGTGTCCGCCCGGACCACCGAGAGCCGGGTCGTCGGCCAAGTGATCTTGCGCACGCCGCCCTCGAGGGCCACGGTGGGCCGGTTCACCTGGAAGTCGTAGTAATCCTCCGCGTCGAGCGAGGCGAAGACCTCGCCCTTCCACTCCCGGTCCAGGTGCCCGACCGCGGTCGAGGCGGCGTCTCCGGCGTCGTTCCAGCCCTCGAAGGCACAGATCATGACCGGGTCGATCAGCTCGGGAACCCCCTCAAGCTCGATCACCCAGCGCCTCCTTCCGACCGGGGCGGACGGATGATGCCGCCTCCAGCTGCAGTTTCCCATTGCGTGCCACCCAAGCCTACGGCTTTCCGGGGCTCCGGCCGCAGCCCCTGTCCAGGAGCACTAAGAGATTCATCCGATCTGTCCTTCGAAAGTTCGGCCGCACCTCTGGACGAAACCCCTAGGGCAGCGCTATACATCGGATCATCGCGAAAGGTCCGATGTTCTCTCTCGCGCATCGTTTCAGGGAGCCCCCATTGAGTCAGCGTCCATCCGTCACCGAGCTCGAGGTCCATGACATCCGGTTTCCCACCTCGGAGCAGCTCGACGGCTCGGACGCCATGAACCCGGACCCCGACTACTCCGCCGCCTACGTCGTGCTGCGCACGGACGCGGGGGAGGGGACGGCGGCCTCCGAGGGACACGGCTTCGTCTTCACCATCGGCCGCGGCAACGATGTCACCGCGGCCGCCATCCGCTCCCTGCGCCCCCATGTGGTGGGCCGCCCCGCGCCGCTGACGGCCACCGAGCTCGCCGCCCTGCACCGTGAGCTGACCCATGACTCGCAGCTGCGCTGGCTCGGGCCCGAGAAGGGCGTCATGCACATGGCCGCGGGCGCGGTGGTCAACGCCGCCTGGGACCTCGCCGCCCGGCAGGCCGGAAAGCCCCTGTGGCAGTTCCTCGCCGAGATGCCGCCCGAGGAGCTGGTCGAGCTGGTCGACTTCCGCTACCTCAGCGACGCGCTCACCCCGGAGGAGGCGCTCGCCATCCTGCGGGCCGCCGAACCCGGCCGCGCCGAGCGCGCCGCGCTGCTGCGCGAGCGGGGCTACCCCGCCTACACCACCTCGCCCGGCTGGCTCGGCTACTCCGACGAGAAAATGATCAAACTGGCGCAGGAGGCCGTCTCCGACGGCTTCGGCCAGATCAAGCTCAAGGTCGGGTCCGATCTGGACGAGGACCTCAGACGGATGCGGCTCGCCCGCGAGGCGGTCGGCCCCGATGTGCGCATCGCCGTGGACGCCAACCAGCGCTGGGACGTGGCAGAGGCGGTGCGCTGGATGAGCGCCCTGGCGCCGTACGACCCGCACTGGATCGAGGAGCCCACCAGCCCGGACGACGTCCTCGCCCACGCCGCCATCCGCGCCGGGCAGCCGGTCAAGGTGGCCACCGGTGAGCATGTCGCCAACCGCGTGGTGTTCAAGCAGCTGCTCCAGGCCGAGGCGGTGGACTTCGTCCAGATCGACGCGGCGCGGGTCGCGGGGGTCAACGAGAACCTCACGATCCTGCTGCTCGCCGCCAAGTACGGACTTCCGGTGTGCCCGCACGCGGGCGGCGTCGGGCTGTGCGAACTCGTCCAGCACCTGGCCATGTTCGACTACGTGGCCGTCTCGGGCAGCTGGGAGGACCGGGTCATCGAGTATGTCGACCACCTCCACGAGCACTTCGCCGATCCCGTGGTCGTCGAGTCGGGCCGCTACCGGGCTCCGACCGCGCCGGGCTTCTCCGCCCGTATGTACCCAGAGTCGATCGCCGCCTACCGCTATCCGGACGGGCCGGAATGGCGGACCCGCCTCGCACAGCCCGTATCGGCACAGCCCGTACCGGCATCGTCCGTACCGGCTCAGCCCGTATCAGCACCGTCCGCACCCGCACAGCCTCAGGAGGACCACCAGTGACCACCGGCGACTTCGAAGGGCTGGCCGCGCTCGTCACCGGCGGCGCCTCCGGCATCGGCGCCGCCATCGCCGCCACCCTGCGCGACCGGGGAGCGCGGGTCGCCGTGCTCGACCGCGATCCGTCGGGCGCCCCGGACGGCACGCTGCCGCTCAAGGCCGATGTCACCTCCGACGAGGGGGTCAGGATCGCGGTGGACGCGGCCGTGGCCGAGTTCGGCGCGCTGCACACCGTCGTCGGCAACGCGGGCATCGGCGCGATCGGCAGCGTCGAGGACAACTCCGACGAGGAGTGGCACCGGCTGCTGGACATCAATGTGCTGGGCCTGGTCCGCACCGCGCGGGCCGCGCTGCCCCACTTGCGCGCCGCCGCGGCCGACCGGCCGGGCGCGGTCTCCATCACCCACACCTGCTCGATCGCCGCCACCGCGGGGCTGCCCCAGCGCGCCGCCTACAGCGCCAGCAAGGGCGCGGTGCTGTCGCTGACCCTCGCCATGGCGGCGGACCACATCCGCGAAGGGGTGCGCGTCAACTGCGTCAACCCCGGCACCGTGGACACCCCGTGGGTCGGCCGGCTGCTCGACCAGGCCCCCGACCCGGCGGCCGAGCGCGCCGCCCTGGAGGCCCGGCAGCCCACCGGACGGCTGGTCTCCGCCGACGAGGTGGCCGCCGCCGTCGCGTATCTCGCCAGCCCCGCCGCCGCGGCCGTCACCGGCACCGCGCTGGCCGTCGACGGAGGGATGCAGGGGCTGCGGCTGCGCCCCGCCTCCTCCTGAGACAACGGCCCGACCGCTCGGGACGACAGCCCAACCGCTCGGGACAACGGCACAACCGCCTCCGCCCGAGGCCGGCACCACCCGCACGACTCGACCCAGGAACGACCAAGGACGGGACTCGATGACGAGACTCCGCACCACCGGCACCGCCGCCTGCGCCGTGCTGCTGGCCGTCGCAGCGCTCACCGGCTGCAACCGAGAGAGCAATGGCGCCGGCGGCGGCAAGGTCGGCATCGACATGCCGCGGACGGACACCGACTTCTGGAACTCCTACCAGCAGTACCTGGAGAAGGGCATCGACAAGGGCACGGTCTCCGCGCTCCCGCTGTCCAACTCGCAGAACGACATCGGCAAGCTGGTCGCCAACGTCCAGGCGTTCACCGACCAGGGCGCCAAGGCGGTCATCATGGCGCCCCAGGACACCGGGGCCATCTCCTCCACCCTGGAGCAGCTGGAGGAGAAGAAGATCCCCGTCATCAGCGTGGACACCCGGCCCGACTCCGGCAAGGTCTACATGGTGGTGCGCGCCGACAACCGGGCGTACGGCACCAAGGCGTGCGAGTACCTCGGCGAGAAGCTGGGCGGCAAGGGCCGGATCGCCGAGCTCCAGGGCGACCTCAGCTCCATCAACGGCCGGGACCGCTCGCAGGCGTTCGCCTCCTGCATGAAGAAGAAGTACCCCGGCATCAAGGTGCATGAGCTGCCCACCGACTGGAAGGGCGATGTGGCCTCCGCCAAGCTTCAGAGCCTGCTGGCCCAGCACAAGGACGTGAACGGCATCTACATGCAGGCGGGCGGCGCCTTCCTCCAGCCCACGCTCGCCCTGCTGGAGCAGAAGCGGCTGCTGAAGCCCGCCGGTTCGGCCAAGCACATCACGATCATCTCCAACGACGGGATACCCGAGGAGCTGGACGCGATCCGCTCCGGGAAGATCGACGCCACGCTCTCCCAGCCCGCCGACCTCTACGCCCAGTGGGCCCTGAACTACGCGAAGGCCGCTCTGGACGGCAAGAAGTTCAAACCCGGCCCGACCGACCACGACTCCAAGATCGTCAAGATCGAGAACGGTCTGGAGGACCAGCTCCCGGCGCCGCTGGTCACCAAGGAGAACGTCGACGACAAGAAGTTGTGGGCCAACCAGCTCGAGAAGAAGTGACCATGGCCGAGGCCGAACAGCCCGCCGTCGTACGGGCTCAGGGCATCGTCAAACGGTTCGGGCCCACCGTCGCCCTGGACCACGCCCGGCTGGCGGTGCGGCCCGGGGAGGCCCACGCGCTCGTCGGGCGCAACGGGGCGGGCAAGTCCACGCTGGTGTCCGTCCTGACCGGGATGGAGCGCCCGGACGAGGGCGAGGTGACCTTCGCGGGCGAGTCCGCCCCCGGCTACGGCGACACCGCCGCCTGGCAGCGCAAGGTGGCCTGCGTCTACCAGAAGTCGATGGTGGTCCCGGATCTGACGGTCGCCGAGAACCTCTATCTCAACCGCTTCCCGGGCGCGAGGCGCATCCGCTGGCGCGCCCTGCGCGAGGACGCCCGCGCGCTGCTGGCCGAGTACGGCGTGGAGGTGGATCCGCAGGCGCGGGCGAAGGACCTCAGCGTCGAGCAGCGGCAGTTCGTGGAGATCGCCCGGGCGCTCTCCTTCGGCGCCCGGCTGATCATCCTCGACGAGCCCACCGCCCAGCTCGACGCGGGCGGGATCGACCGGCTCTTCGCCAAGCTGCTCGAGCTGCGCCGGCAGGGGGTCGCGTTCCTGTTCATCTCCCACCACCTGCAAGAGGTCTACGAACTCTGCGACACCGTCACCGTCTTCCGCGACGCCCGGCACGTGCTGACCGCCCCGGTCGCCGGCCTCCCCAAGGAGGAGCTGGTGGCGGCGATGACCGGGGACGACGGCGGGGCGCCCGAGGGCGACTCCCGGGCCGTCGTCCGCGCTCCCGTCGCCCGTAAGGAGGCCGACCCGGACGGGGAGCCGGTGCTGCGCACCGAAGGGCTCGCCCTGGAGGGCGAGTTCGACCCGCTGGACCTGGTGGTGCGCCCCGGTGAGGTGCTCGGCCTGGCCGGGGCCACGGCCAGCGGCAACACGGCGGTCGGCGAGACCCTGGTGGGGCTGCGCAAACCGGCCGGCGGGCGGCTGTCGGTGCGCGGCCGGCCGGTGCGCCCCGGCAGCGTGCCGCACGCCATCGACGCGGGCATCGGCTACGTTCCGGAGGACCGGCACGACCAGGGCCTGGTCCTGGGCCGCAGCGTCGCCGAGAACGCCACGCTGACCGTCACCGACCAGCTCGGGCCCTACGGCACGGTGCTCCCCTCCCGGACCCGCGCCTTCGCCCAGCGGATGATCACCTCGCTGGACATCAAGACCTCAGGACCTTCGCAGCCGGTTTCGGGTTTGTCCGGCGGAAATCAGCAGAAGGTCGTCATCGCGCGGGCGCTGGCCCGTGAGCCCAGCGTCCTGGTCGCGATCCGCCCGACCGCCGGGGTGGACGTGAAGTCCAAGGACGCGCTGCTCGGCGTCGTACGGGACGTGGCGGCGGCCGGGAGCGGCGCGGTCATCGTCTCCGACGAACTGGACGATCTGCGGGTCTGCGACCGGGTCCTGGCGTTCTTCCACGGCCGGGTGGTCGCCGAGTTCGGCGGCGGCTGGAGCGACCGGCAGCTCGTGGCCGCCATGGAGGGCATCACGGAGCCGGGCACCAACGGCACGGCGGGGGACACCGAAGACCGCACAGAAGGAAGGCAGACATGACCGATACCGCACGGCAGCGGACCGCCGAGGCGGTGGCTGACGACCCGGCGGGGGGCCGGCCGCGGATCGACATCGCGCGCTGGCGCGATCTGTCGCTGGTCCCCGTGATCTTCGTCCTCGGGGTGATCGGCTTCATCGTCTCGCCCGCCTTCCTCACCGAGGACAACCTGATCGGGGTGGTCCAGCAGTCCACCGAGCTGGGGCTGCTGGTGCTGGGCGAGGCACTGATCCTGATCAGCGGGCGGATGGACCTCTCCCTGGAGTCGACCATCGCCGTGGCGCCGGTGATCGCCCTGTGGCTCGTGCTGCCCGAGCACGGGGCGCGCTTCGAGGGCCTGGGGCTGCTGCCGGTGTGGACCGCGATACCGCTGTGCCTGGCGGTCGGGGCGCTGATCGGCGCGGCCAACGGCTTCCTGATGCTCAAACTGCGCGTCAACGGCTTCATCGCGACCCTGGGCATGCTCACCATGCTGCGCGGACTCCAGGTCGGCATCGCCGAGGGCCAGTCGATCGTCAACGTCCCCGAGTCCTTCCGCTACCTCGGCAAGGCCGAGTGGCTGGGCGTGCCCGCCGCCGTGTGGATCTGCCTGGGGCTCTACGCCCTCGGTGGCCTGGCCCTGGGCTATCTGCGGCACGGACGCGCGCTGTACGCGATCGGCGGCAACCCCGAGGCCGCGCGCGCCGCGGGCATCCGGGTGGACCGGATCACCTGGATCGTGCTGAGCGTCGGCGGACTGCTGGCCGCCTTCGCGGGCATCCTCTACACGGGCCACTACGGCTCGGTCGCCGCGACCCAGGGCAACGGCTGGATCTTCCAGGTGTTCGCCGCCGCGGTCATCGGCGGGATCAGCCTCAAGGGCGGCCGCGGCACCCTCTTCGGCGCGCTCACCGGTGTGCTGACGCTCCAGCTGGTCGTCAATGTGATGACCCTCGGCGGGGTACCGCCCCTGTGGAACCAGTTCATCAACGGCTCGATCATCATCGTCGCGCTGATCATCTCCCGCTACGCCAGCGGCGAGAAGCAGGACTGAGAGCCGGGAGGAAGCCATGGCGGTCGACGGCGGACGGGCGCCCAGCGGCCCGCGCGAACTGGGGCGCTCGGGGGTGCGCGTACCACCCCTGGGCCTGGGCTGCGCGCCGCTGGCCAATCTCTACGAGGCGGTGCCGGAGGAGCGCGCGCTGGACACCGTAAGGGCGGCGTTCGACACCGGTCTCACCTATATGGACACCGCGCCGCACTACGGCGTCGGACTGTCCGAGGAGCGGCTGGGGCGGGTGCTGGCCGGGCGCGACCGCGCCGGGTACACGCTCTCCACCAAGGTGGGGCGGCGGCTGCGGCCGCGCGCCCCCGGGGAGCCCGTCCAGGCGGACGGGTTCGCCGACACCCCCGACCGGGTCCGGGAGTGGGACTTCACCCGGGACGGCATCCGCGCGAGCCTCGAGTCCTCTCTGGAGCGGCTCGGGGTCGACGCCGTGGACATCGTCTACCTCCACGATCCGGAGGACCACGTCCATGAGGTCTATGAGACGGCCTTCGCGGCGCTGGCCGAGCTGAAGCGGGAGAAGCTCGTCCGGGCCATCGGCTTCGGGATGAACCACAGCGACCTCCTCGCCCGGTTCGTCGCCGACTTCGACGTGGACGTCGTGCTGTGCGCCGGGCGCTGGACGCTGCTGGAGCGCACCGCCTTCGACGACCTGCTGCCGGTGTGCGAGCGGCGCGGCACCTCGGTGGTGGCCGGTGGGGTCTACAACTCCGGGCTGCTCGCCGACCCGGCCCCCGGGGCCCGCTACGACTACCAGCAGGCGCCGCCCGAGCTCCTCGCCCGGGCCCGGCGGCTGGCCGAGGTGTGCGCCGAGTTCGAGGTGCCGCTGCGGGCCGCCGCGCTGCGCTTCCCCTTCGGCCACCCCGCGGTGGCCGCGGCGGTGGTCGGCTGCGCCTCCCCGGCCGAAGTCCGGGACAACGCCGAGCTGTTCGCCCACGACATCCCCGCCGAGCTGTGGCAGGCCCTGGTCCGGCGCGGTCTGCTCGACGACGACATCCCGCTGCCGGTCTGAACCACTGAGGAGTGCCCGAGTGCCCTTGCCGCGCCGTATCGACGCCCACCACCACCTGTGGGACCTGACCCGCCGTGAGCAGCCGTGGATGGACGGCGCGTGGGCCGAGCCCATCCGCCGCACCTTCACCCCGGACGACCTCGCCCCGCATCTGGACGCCCATCGGATCGACGCCACCGTCGTCGTCCAGTCCAGCTCCTCCGTGGAGGAGACCCGGGAACTCCTGGCCCTGGCCGGCGGGTCGGACCGGATCGCGGGCGTCGTCGGCTGGGCGGACCTCACCGACCCCGGGGTGGGCGAGGTGCTCGCGGAGCTGGCCGCCGGGCCCGGCGGCGACCGGCTGGTGGGCCTGCGCCACCAGGTGCAGGACGAGCCGGATCCGCGGTGGCTGGACCGCGAGGACGCCCGCCGGGGGCTGGCCGCGGTGGCCGACGCGGGGCTGGTCTACGACCTGCTGGTCACCCCGCGCGAGCTGCCCGCGGCCATCGACGCCGTCCGCGAGCTGCCGCAGCTGCGCTTCGTCCTCGACCACGCCGCCAAACCGCCCGTGGCGAGCGGTGAGCACGACCCCTGGGGGTGGCAGCTGGCCGCGCTCGCGGCCCTGCCGAACGTCGACTGCAAGCTGTCCGGTCTGGTCACCGAGGCCGACTGGGAGGGCTGGAAGCCCGAGCAGGTGCTCCCGTACGCCTGGCACGTGCTGGACGCCTTCGGGCCCGGCCGGGTGCTGTTCGGCTCCGACTGGCCGGTGTGCGTTCTGGCCGCGACCTACGACGAGGTGGTGGCCCTTGCGGACCGGGCCACCCTGCGGCTCGGCGAGGGCGAGCGCGCCGCCGTCTTCGGCGGCAACGCGGCTCGCGCGTACGGTCTGCGAGCATAGGGGGGTTCCGGCGGTACGCGTACGCCTGCGGCGGGCTGTTCCCCCTCCCCGCCCCTTCCCGAAACTGGGGCTCCGCCCCAGACCCCGCTCCTCAAGCGCCGGAGGGGCTGGAAGGTGGGGCTCCGCTCCAGATCCCGCTCCTCAAGCGCCGGAGGGGCTGGAAGGTGGGGCTCCGCTCCAGATCCCGCTCCTCAAGCGCCGGAGGGGCTGGAAGGTGGGGCTCCGCTCCAGATCCCGCTCCTCAAGCGCCGGAGGGGCTGGAAGGTGGGGCTCT
>NZ_BAAAIF010000023.1:59629-87558 GCF_039525925.1 Streptomyces javensis
TCCAGATCCCGCTCCTCAATCGCCGGAGGGGCTGGAAGGTGGGGCTCTGCTCCAGATCCCGCTCCTCAAGCGCCGGAGGGGCTGGAAGGTGGGGCTCTGCTCCAGATCCCGCTCCTCAAGCGCCGGAGGGGCTGGAAGGTGGGGCGCCGCTCCAGACCCCCTGGGGGAGCCCCAGCGGGGCCCGGGGCGGGGCCCCGGTGGGCTCACAGCGTGGAGCGCAGCCACTGCTCCACGCTCGCGATGTGCACCGTCGCCCAGGACCGCGCCGCCTCCGCGTCGCGGTCCCGCAGGGCGGCCAGGATCGCCCGGTGCTCATGGAGGGTGCGGCTGACCGCGTCCTCCTGCGTCAGACCGCGCCACACCCGGGCCCGGGTGGTGGGCCCGGAGAGCCCGTCGAGCAGGGAGCAGAGCACCGAGTTGCCGGAGGTCTGGACGATGCCGCGGTGGAACTCCAGATCGCAGGCGACCAGCTCCTCCACCGACGGCTCCTGCCCGAGCGCGTCCAGCTGCTCCTGGAGCCGGTCCAGCTCGGCGTCGCTGATCCGGGTGGAGGCCAGCGCCGTGGCCGCGGGCTCCAGGATCCGCCGCACCGCCAGGAACTCCAGCACCGTGTCATCGCGGTGGAAGTCCACCACGAAGCTCAGCGCCTCCAGCAGCAGCTGGGGATCGAGGCTGGTCACATAGGTGCCGTCGCCCTGCCGTACGTCGAGGATCCGGATCAGCGACAGCGCCCGGACGGCCTCCCGCAGCGAGTTGCGCGACAGCCCCAGATCGGCGGCCAGCTCACTCTCCTTGGGGAGCCGGTCACCGGGGCGCAGCGCGCCCGAGACGATCATGCCCTTGATTTTTTCGATCGCCTCGTCGGTGACCGCCATGGTGGACCTCCCCGGGCCAAACATCCGATGTATCAGGTCCATTATGACGTGCTTGAACCGGCGGCGTCTGCCGGGGACGCCGCCGGTCCAGTGTGACCTTCTACCGGGAGGGCCCGCAGGCGGGCTCAGAGCCGGTTCATCGGATGGCTCAGAAGGTGAACGGCCCCGGGGACTGGGGCGTGGTGGCGGTGCAGTTCACCGTGATCAGACCGAAGATCACCAGCTTGAGCGACTTTGCCTCCAGCACGTCGCCCGCGGCCACCGTGCCCTTGAGCGGGCCGGTGGTCACATCGGAGCCGGTCGGGATCGCCGGGTTGGAACTGCCGGTGAAGGTCTTGGTTCCGCCGCCGCTCTTCGACAGTGTCAGCGTCGAGCTCACGGAGCCCGCCGGAACGTCGATCGGGGCCTTGATCGCTCCCGAGGACAGGGTGATGGTCGCGGCGGTCCCGCTCTGCGTGGCGGTGAGGGTGGCCAGGCCCGACCCGAAGGTCCCGCAGTCGGCCGTCAGGGTGGCGGTCGTGGGGGTGACCGCGGTCGCGGTCGGTGCCAGCGCCAGCGCGCCGGCGGCCAGTGCTGCTGTTCCCATTGCCGTGCTGATCCCGAGCTTGATCCGTCTCATGGGATTGCCTTCCGGAGTGGGGGAAGTGCGGCTGATGTGTGTGGGGGGTTCCCGCCCGTCATCCACGGGCGATGTGGCGATGTCATTGATGCGCGCACCGCCGAAGAAGGCAAGAGCGATTCAACTGATTTTTAACGCGCGAGTAAGTTCAACGGTTCGCGCTGGATCGACCGCCAACTGCCCTCCGCATGCGGCGCGTTCACGGGACAACGTGAAGGCCCCGGCCGCGCGCCGAAGGCGGTTGGCGGCAATGAGCGGTCCGGGCGGCCGGGTGAGAGGAAACGTCCTCTCACCCGGCCGCCCGGACCTGGGAAGGCGGCCCCGCGGGGGTCAGGGTCGCTTGGCCAGCAGATCCTCGACCCGGCTCCGGATGTCCTCGGAGTCCAGGCCGCGGATGGTCAGGGTGGTGCGGCGGCGCAGGACGTCGTCCGCCGTGCGCGCCCACTCGTAGTCCCGGGCGTAGACCACCTGCGCCCAGATCTCCGGGGCGTCCGGGTGGATCCGCGTCGAGAGCGCCGGGTCGCCGCCGGCCAGCCGGGCGATGTCGAAGGAGAGCGAGCCGTAGTGGGTCGCCAGATGGCGGGCGGTGTCGGCGGACATGCGCGGACCGGGGGTGCCGCCGTCCACCAGCAGCCGGTGCTCGACGGCGTGCGGATTGGCCAGGCCCGGCAGCGGCATGTGCCGGGGCAGCTGCTTGACCGGCTCCATGTCGTCGGCGAGCGGACGGCCCGGCAGCTCCGCCAGCTTCTGCATCACGGTGCGGCCGATGTGGCGGAAGGTGGTCCACTTGCCGCCGGCTATGGAGAGCATCCCGCCCTTGCCCTCGGTGACCACGGTCTCCCGCTTGGCCTTGGCGGTGTCGCCCGGGCCGCCGGGCAGTACCCGCAGCCCCGCGAAGGAGTAGGTGATCAGATCGCGGGAGAGCTGCTGGTCGCGGATGGAGAAGGCGGCCTCGTCCAGGATCTGGGAGATGTCCGCCTCGTTGACCGCGACATCGGCCGGGTCGCCCTCGAACTCCTCGTCCGTGGTGCCCAGCAGCAGCATGTCCTCCCAGGGGAGGGCGAAGGTGATGCGGTACTTGTCGATCGGGGTGGCCAGCGCCGCCCGCCAGGGGGAGGTGCGCTTGAGGACCAGGTGCGCGCCCTTGGACAGCCGGATCGACGGCGCCGCGTTCGGGTCCTCCATCCGGCGCAGATGGTCCACCCAGGGGCCGGTGGCGTTGAGCACCAGCCGGGCGTTGACCCCGAACTCGGTGCCGTCGGTGCGGTCCCTGAGCTCGGCGCCGGCGACCCGGCCGTCGTTCTTGCGCAAGGCCACGACCTCGGCGTGGTTGAGGACGGTGGCGCCCGCCTCCGTGGCCGCCCGGACGGTCATCAGGGCCATCCGGCTGTCGTTCATCTGGCCGTCGCCGTAGACCGCGACCGCCTTGAGGCCCTCGGTGCGCAGCTCCGGGACGTCGCGCGCGGCCCGCTCGGCGCCTATCACATGGCCCACGCCGTCACGGAAGGCGGAGAGCGCCGAGTAGGCGAAGACGCCCGCGCCCAGCTTGGCCGCGCCGTGCGGACCGCCCTTGTAGACCGGCAGGTAGAAGGTGAGGGGGTTGGACAGGTGCGGGGCGACGGTACGGGAGACCGCGCGCCGCTCGAAGTGGTTCTCGGCGACCAGCTTGACCGCGCCCGTCTGGAGGTAGCGCAGGCCGCCGTGGAGCAGCTTGGAGGAGGCCGAGGAGGTGGCGCCGGCGAAGTCACCGGCGTCCACCATCGCCACCCGCAGCCCGGACTGCGCGGCGTGCCAGGCAGTGGTGATGCCCAGGATGCCGCCGCCGATCACCAGGAGGTCGTACGTCGCCTTGGAGAGCTGTTCCCGGGTTTCGGCTCGGCTCGGGTTCGAACCGGCAGCCGGGTGCGTTCCGAGGGAGGACGGAACGCATCGCAGGGTGGTCATTGATTACTCCTCGTCTTCGATCCAGCCCATGGTCCGCTGCACGGCCTTGAGCCAGTTCTTGTACTCGCGGTCGCGGATGTCCGCGTCCATTCGGGGGGTCCATTCGGCCGCCCGGCGCCAGTTCGCGCGCAGGGCGTCGGTGTCCGGCCAGAAGCCGACGGCGAGACCGGCGGCGTAGGCGGCGCCGAGGCAGGTGGTCTCGGCGACCATCGGGCGCACCACGGGTGCGTCCAGGGCGTCCGAGAGGGTCTGCATCAGGAGGTTGTTGGAGGTCATACCGCCGTCGACCTTGAGCGCGGTGAGCTCGACCTCGGAGTCCTTGGTCATCGCGTCGACGATCTCGCGGGTCTGCCAGGCGGTGGCCTCGAGCACGGCCCGGGCGATGTGCGCCTTGGTGACGTAGCGGGTCAGGCCCGCGATCACACCGCGCGCGTCGGACCGCCAGTACGGGGCGAACAGGCCCGAGAAGGCGGGCACGAAGTACGCGCCGCCGTTGTCCTCGACCGAGCTCGCGAGGGTCTCGATCTCGGCGGCGCTGTTGATCAGGCCCATCTGGTCCCGCATCCACTGCACCAGCGAACCGGTGACCGCGATCGAGCCCTCCAGGGCGTAGACCGGCTTCTCGTCGCCGATCCGGTAGCCGACGGTGGTCAGCAGCCCGTTGTAGGAGTTGACCGGCTTCTCGCCGGTGTTCATCAGCAGGAAGGTGCCGGTGCCGTAGGTGGACTTGGCCTCGCCCTCGGAGTAGCAGGTCTGGCCGAACAGGGCCGCCTGCTGGTCGCCGAGCGCCGAGGCGACCGGCACGCCCGCCAGGACGCCCTCGGCCGTGTGGCCGTAGATCTCGGCGGAGGAGCGTATCCGCGGCAGCACGGCGGCCGGGATGTCCATCGAGGCCAGGATCTTCTCGTCCCAGTCCAGGGTGTGCAGGTTCATCAGGAGGGTGCGGGAGGCGTTGGTGACGTCGGTGACGTGCACGCCGCCGTTGACCCCGCCGGTCAGGTTCCAGATGACCCAGGAGTCCATGGTGCCGAAGAGGATGTCGCCCGCCTCGGCCCGCGCGCGCAGCCCCTCGACGTTGTCGAGCAGCCAGCGGATCTTGGGACCGGCGAAGTAGGAGGCCAGCGGGAGGCCGGTCTCGCGGCGGAAGCGGTCCTGGCCGACGTTGCGGCCGAGCTCGCGACAGAGGGCGTCGGTGCGGGTGTCCTGCCAGACGATGGCGTTGTGCACCGGCTCACCGGTCTTGCGGTCCCACAGCAGGGTGGTCTCGCGCTGGTTGGTGATGCCGATCGCCTTGACGTCGACGGCGGTGATCTCGGCCTTGGTGATGGCGCCGGCGACCACCTCCTTGACGTTCTCCCAGATCTCGGTGGCGTTGTGCTCCACCCAGCCGGGCTTGGGGAAGATCTGCTCGTGCTCCTTCTGGTCGACCGAGACGATGCGGCCGTCCCGGTCGAAGACGATGCAGCGGCTGGAGGTGGTGCCCTGGTCGATGGCCGCGATGAACGGCCCCTGGCCGTGGGACGAGGCGCTGGTGGTGTGGGTGTCGGTCATGATCTGCTGCTCTCCTGCGGGTGGTGGGGTGGACTAGGCGAAGGCGATCTCGTAGATCCCGCCGGCGATGGCGCCGCCGATGAGCGGGCCGACTACCGGGATCCAGGCGTAGCCCCAGTCCGAGCCGCCCTTGTTGGGCAGCGGCAGGAGGGCGTGGGCGATCCGGGGGCCGAGGTCACGGGCCGGGTTGATGGCGTAACCGGTCGGGCCGCCGAGCGAGAGGCCGATGCCGACCACCACGAAGGCGGTGATCATGACGCCGATGACGCCGAGGCCCTTGCCGTCGCCGTTGAGCCCCTGGGTGAGGATGGCGAGCACCAGCACGGCCGTGGCGATGATCTCGGTGGCCAGGTTCTGACCGACGTTCCGGATCTCCGGGCCGGTGGAGAAGACACCCAGCACCGGGCCGGCGCCGGTGGTCTGCTGCTTGTCCGCCGCCACCGTGTCCTGGGCGCCCGGGCCGCCGACGATCTCGCGGTCGGTGAGATGGGCGTGGAAGTGGCCGAGGTAGGCGAGCCACACCAGCGAGGCGCCGATCACCGCGCCGAGCATCTGTCCGAGGAAGTAGATGGGCACCTTGTTCCACTCGACGCCGCCCTCGATGGCGAGGCCGACCGTCACCGCCGGGTTGAGATGCGCCCCCGAGAGCGGTGCGGAGATATAGGCGCCGGTGAGCACGGCGAAGCCCCACCCGAGGGTGATGGCGACCCACCCGGCCTCGAACGCCTTGGATTGCTTCAAGACAACGCCGGCGACGACACCGCAGCCGAGCAGAATGAGAACGGCGGTACCGATGGTCTCGCCGATGAAGATGTCGGAGCTGGACACCCGCGACTCCTTTGTCCTTCGTCCAGGGGAAGGCGAACCCCCGGGTCTCTCCGGTGGTCCGCGCCCTCGTGCGAGGGCGTTGGTCGGCCCGCGGCGAGTCCACCATAGCGAATATTGTCGTCAGGTGTTCGACAATGCCGACCGATGAACGGCAGTTTTCTTCACGCCGAAGACCCCGTCAAGGGTCGTGTGAAGGAAAAATCGCGCGTATGTGAAACCGTGATGAAGCAGGTCATGCGGGGATATACGGGCAGATCCGCACGCGCCCGCACGATTCAGAAACGCAGGGCACCCAGGTCCCGGGAGACGGCGCGCGCGCAGTCCCGTACGGCGGCCACGAGCTCCGAGCGCAGCTCCCCGTCCGCGCACACCCGCTCCACCGCGCCCGTTATCCCCACCGCGCCCACGGGCAGCCGGCGCCGGTCGTGGATGGGGGCCGCGACGGACGCCACGCCCTCCCAGGTCTCCTCCACGTCGCAGCCCCAGCCGCGCGCCCGGGTCAGGTCCAGCACGCCCTCGAACTCGCGCTCCCCGGTCACCGTGCGCGGCGTGAACGCCTTACGGTCCACCTCGGTCACCTCGCTGTGCGCGACCGGGTCGTAGGCGGAGAGCACCTTGCCCAGGGCCGTGGAGTGCAGCGGGTGCATCGCGCCGACCTCCAGCACCTGGCGGCTGTCGTCCGGCCGGAAGACATGGTGGATGATCAGCACGCCCTGCTGGTGCAGCACGCCCAGGTACACGCTCTCGCCGCTGGAGCGGGCCAGGTCGTCGGCCCACACCAGGGCGCGGGCGCGCAGCTCGTGCACGTCCAGATAGCTGTTGCCCAGGCGCAGCAGCTCCGCGCCGAGCTGATAGCGGCCGGACGCCTCGTCCTGCTCCACGAAGCCCTCCTGCTGGAGGGTGCGCAATATGCCGTGCGCGGTGCCTTTGGCCAGCCCCAGGGTGGAGGCGATGTCGGACAGTCCCAGACGTCGCTCACCACCGGCGAGCAGGCGTAGCATCGCGGCGGCGCGCTCCAACGACTGGATGTTCCGGGCCATCGCCAACCTCCTGACTGCGGTTCGACAATGCTGAACACTATCGGTCCATGTCGACTGCGTGGTACCTGGCGGCCGTGTGTCGGCGATCAACGGCCTCACCGGTGCCGATCGGCCGTTCTCATCCCGCCTGATGGGCCGACCCTGGCGAAATGACCACCGGCAGCTACCCTGGCGTGGTGCGCCGTCCCCAGGGGAGGGCGCAAAGCCGACAGCCGTCGCACTCCAGGGAGCACATCCATGGCCTCTCATACGCCATCGCCCACATCCGCCGCCCGAGCCGACGCGCTCCGCGAAGCGCTGGCCACCCGAGTGGTGGTCGCCGACGGCGCGATGGGGACGATGCTCCAGGCGCAGGAGCCCAGTCTCGACGACTTCCAGCAGCTCGAGGGCTGCAACGAGATCCTCAACATCACCCGCCCGGACATCGTCCGCTCGGTCCACGAGGAGTACTACGCCGCCGGCGTGGACTGCGTCGAGACGAACACCTTCGGCGCCAACCACGCGGCGCTCGGCGAGTACGACATCCCCCACCGCGTCCATGAGCTCTCGGAGGCCGGCGCCCGGATCGCCCGCGAGGTCGCCGACGAGTTCGCCGCCGACGGACGCCAGCGCTGGGTGCTCGGCTCCATGGGCCCCGGCACCAAGCTGCCCACCCTCGGCCACGCCCCGTACGCCGTCCTCCGCGACGCCTACCAGGCCAACGCCGAAGGCATGATCGCCGGCGGCGCGGACGCCCTCCTGGTGGAGACCACCCAGGACCTGCTCCAGACCAAGGCCTCGATCATCGGCGCCCGCCGCGCCCTCGACGCCACCGGTGCCAACCTCCCGGTGATCTGCTCGGTCACCGTCGAGACCACCGGCACCATGCTGCTCGGCTCCGAGATCGGGGCGGCACTCACCGCCCTCGAGCCGCTCGGCATCGACATGATCGGCCTCAACTGCGCCACCGGCCCCGCCGAGATGAGCGAGCACCTGCGCCATCTCGCCCGCCACTCCCGGATCCCGCTGTCCTGCATGCCCAACGCCGGCCTCCCGGTGCTGGGCAAGGACGGCGCCCACTACCCCCTCACCCCCGGCGAGCTGGCCGACGCCCAGGAGACCTTCGTCCGCGAGTACGGGCTCTCCCTGGTCGGCGGCTGCTGCGGCACCACGCCCGAGCATCTGCGCCAGGTCGTCGAGCGGGTCCGCGAGCTGACCCCCACCGAGCGCACCCCGCGGCCCGAGCCCGGCGCCGCCTCGCTCTACCAGACCGTGCCGTTCCGCCAGGACACCTCGTACCTGGCCATCGGCGAGCGCACCAACGCCAACGGCTCCAAGAAGTTCCGCGAGGCCATGCTGGAGGCCCGCTGGGACGACTGCGTGGAGATGGCCCGCGAGCAGATCCGCGAGGGCGCCCACCTGCTCGACCTGTGCGTGGACTACGTCGGCCGGGACGGCGTCGCGGACATGGAGGAGCTGGCCGGGCGGTTCGCCACCGCCTCCACCCTCCCCATCGTCCTGGACTCCACCGAGGTCGACGTCATCCAGGCCGGGCTGGAGAAGCTCGGCGGGCGCGCGGTCATCAACTCCGTCAACTACGAGGACGGGGACGGCCCCGAGTCGCGGTTCGCCAAGGTCACCCGGCTGGCCCAGGAGCACGGCGCCGCCCTCATCGCGCTGACCATCGACGAGGAGGGCCAGGCCCGCACGCCGGAGAAGAAGGTGGAGATCGCCGAGCGGCTGATCGCCGACCTGACCGGCAACTGGGGCATCCTCGAGTCGGACATCCTCATCGACACCCTGACCTTCACCATCTGCACCGGTCAGGAGGAGTCCCGTAAGGACGGCATCGCCACCATCGAGGCGATCCGCGAGCTCAAGCGGCGCCACCCGGACGTCCAGACCACGCTGGGCCTGTCCAACATCTCCTTCGGCCTCAACCCGGCCGCCCGCATCGTGCTCAACTCCGTCTTCCTCGACGAGTGCGTCAAGGCGGGCCTGGACTCGGCGATCGTGCACGCCTCCAAGATCCTGCCGATCGCGCGGTTCGAGGAGGAGCAGGTCCAGACCGCCCTGGACCTGATCTACGACCGCCGCGCCGAGGGCTACGACCCGCTCCAGAAGCTGATGGGGCTCTTCGAGGGCGCCACCGCCAAGTCCCTCAAGGCGGGCAAGGCCGAGGAACTGGCCGCGCTGCCCCTGGAGGAGCGCCTCAGGCACCGCATCATCGACGGCGAGCGCAACGGTCTGGAGGCCGACCTCGACGAGGCCCTCCAGGAGCGCCCGGCCCTCGACATCGTCAACGAGACGCTGCTGGAGGGCATGAAGGTGGTCGGCGAGCTGTTCGGCTCCGGCCAGATGCAGCTGCCGTTCGTCCTCCAGTCCGCCGAGGTCATGAAGACCGCGGTCGCCCATCTGGAGCCGCACATGGAGAAGTCGGACGACGAGGGCAAGGGCACCATCGTGCTCGCCACCGTCCGCGGCGACGTCCATGACATCGGTAAGAACCTCGTGGACATCATCCTGTCCAACAACGGCTACAACGTGGTCAACCTGGGCATCAAGCAGCCGGTCTCCGCGATCCTGGAGGCCGCCGAGGAGCACGGCGCCGATGTGATCGGCATGTCCGGGCTGCTGGTGAAGTCCACGGTGATCATGAAGGAGAACCTGGAGGAGCTCAACCAGCGCAAGCTGGCCGCCCGGTTCCCCGTGATCCTCGGCGGCGCCGCGCTCACCCGGGCCTATGTCGAGCAGGATCTGCACGAGATCTACGAGGGCGAGGTGCGCTACGCCCGCGACGCCTTCGAGGGGCTGCGGCTCATGGACGCCCTGATCGCCGTCAAGCGCGGCGTACCCGGCGCCACGCTCCCCGAGCTACGGCAGCGCCGCGTCCCCCAGCGCGCCGCCCAGGTGCGCGAGCCGGAGCCGGAGGAGGGCCCGGCGCGCTCCGACGTGGCCACCGACAACCCCGTGCCCACCCCGCCCTTCTGGGGCACCCGCGTGGTCAAGGGCATCCAGCAGGCCGACTACGCCTCCTGGCTGGACGAGGGGGCGCTGTTCAAGGGCCAGTGGGGGCTCAAGCAGGCCCGCACCGGCGAGGGGCCCGGCTACGAGGAGCTGGTGGAAAGCGAGGGCCGGCCCCGGCTGCGCGGCTGGCTGGACCGGCTGCACACCGAGAACCTGCTCGAGGCGGCCGTCGTCTACGGCTACTTCCCGTGCGTCTCCAAGGGCGACGACCTGGTCCTGCTGCACGAGGACGGCAGCGAGCGGACCCGCTTCACCTTCCCGCGCCAGCGCCGCGGCCGCCGGCTGTGCCTGGCCGACTTCTTCCGGCCCGAGGAGTCGGGTGAGACCGATGTCGTCGGCCTCCAGGTGGTGACCGTCGGCTCGAAGATCGGCGAGGCCACCGGCGAGCTGTTCGCCGCCGACTCCTACCGCGACTATCTGGAGCTGCACGGTCTGTCCGTCCAGCTGGCGGAGGCGCTGGCCGAGTACTGGCACGCCCGGGTCCGCGCCGAGCTGGGCTTCTCCGGTGAGGACCCGAGCGAGATGGAGGAGATGTTCGCGCTGAAGTACCGCGGCGCGCGCTTCTCGCTGGGCTACGGTGCCTGCCCCGACCTGGAGGACCGCGCGAAGATCGCCGAGCTGCTGAAGCCGGAGCGGATCGGGGTGAAGCTCTCGGAGGAGTTCCAGCTCCACCCCGAGCAGTCCACGGACGCCATCGTGATCCACCACCCGGAGGCGAAGTACTTCAACGCGCGGTAGACGAGCGGTAGCCATCCGGCGGCCTTCCGTGACCGCCTTGGGTGCTCACCGGGCGCGCCGCCGCGGCGCGACGTAGACTGGTCGATCCGGTAGAGGCCGGTCGCCTTCCCGTCAGTGGAAGGGGGCCGGCCTTCGTGCCCCTTATCCGGAGGTGTTTGGATGACCAGCAGCATCCCCGCCGTCGACACCCGTACGGCCGAAGGCTCGGCTCTGCAAGCCGTGCTGCTCGACATGGACGGCACCCTGGTCGACACCGAGGGCATCTGGTGGGACGCGGAGGTCTCCATCTTCGCCGAGCTCGGGCACGCCCTCGCCGAGGAGTACCGCCACGTCGTGGTGGGCGGTCCGATGTCGCGCAGCGCCCAGTTCCTGATCGAGGCCACCGGCGCCGAGATCGCCCTCGCCGAGCTCACCGGCCTGCTCAACAGCCGCTTCACCGAGCTGATCGACGGCAGTGTGCCGATGCTGCCCGGAGCCCGCCGGCTGCTCACCGAGCTGGCCGCGCACTCCATCCCCACCGCCCTGGTCTCCGCCTCCCACCGGCGGGTGATGGACCGCGTCCTGCGCTCGCTCGGCCCGGAGCACTTCGCCCTGACGGTGGCGGGCGACGAGGTCGAGCGGACCAAGCCGCATCCGGACCCCTATCTGTTCGCCGCGGCCGGGCTGGCCGCGGAGCCGGGGCGGTGCGTGGTCATCGAGGACACCGACACGGGTGTACGGGCCGCGGAGGCGGCCGGGTGCCGGGTGGTCGCGGTGCCGTCCGTGGTGCCGATCGAGCCCGCGGCGGGGCGTACGGTCATCGGCTCCCTGGAAGAAGTCGATCTCGATTTCCTGCGCACTCTGGTCACGGCGGTGCACTGATCGCGCACCGAGCGTATTCCTGTAAATTGCAAACTGAATAGCGCGGGCGAAATTTTCACGTTCCGTTGGCGACAACGGAACGTGATGTTTATCACTGCATATGCCGTAGACGGATGCGGGAGTTGGCTGTCGCGCGTCCCGTCTGGTGCGTTTTGGGTAAGCCCTTGTGTCCGGATTGGTGGCATGGCGTACGAATCGCGGCCACGTCCGGATATCGGGCGATGGTCGCTCGTTATCGGGGCGTGATATCGCCTCAACTTCGTTGTGTCTGAGTATCACTGGCGCCGCGGACTAATCTCGTCGCGAGTAGTTGATCGATGGCAGGGAGACTCCCGACAATGACGCGCAAGTCGCTGGTGCTGCCGGCCGTGGCCGGCCTCCTGATCTCCACGCTCGCCGCGTGCGGTGGTACCGACGGCTCGGGCTCGGACGGCAAGACGCTCGTCCTGGGCAGCACGGACCGCATAGAGGCGTCGAAGGCGGCGCCCGCGCCGCTGGATCCCGCCCTGGCCTACGACTTCGCGTCCTGGAGCGTGCTGCACAACGCCTTCCAGACGCTGATGCGGCTGCCCCGCTCGGGAACCGAGCCGATACCCGACGCGGCCGAGAAGTGCGGCTTCCAGGACAGACAGAGCGAGCAGTACCGCTGCACGTTGCGCGAAGGGCTGAAGTTCTCCAACGGCCACGACCTCACCTCGAAGGACGTCAAGTTCTCCCTCGAGCGGGTGCTGCGCATCGACGACCCCAACGGCACCAAGTCCCTGCTGTCCAACGTGGACAAGATCGAAACTCCCAGCGACCGCCAGATCGTCATCCACCTCTCGCAGCCGGACGCGACCTTCCCGTCGAAGCTCACCACCCCGGCCGCCGCGATCCTGGACAGCGAGGTCTACAAGCCGGACGCGCTGCGCGACGGTTTCGACATGACCGGCTCGGGCCCGTACAGCGCCAGGACCGAGGTGCGTGACAACCGGCTGACGAAGGTCGTCTTCACCAAGAACTCCCACTACAAGGGCGATGTCGAGCCGAAGGCCGACAAGGTGGAGATGCGGTTCTACGACTCCGCCTCGACCATGGAGAAGGCGCTGGTCAAGGGCGACATCGACCTGGTCCACCGCGGCTTCTCGCCCGAGCAGATCGACAAGCTCAACAAGGGCGAGGTCAAGGGCGTCCGCCTCTTCGAGTCCTCCGGCCAGGGCATCCGCTACCTGGTCTTCAACACCTCCGACCCGGCGGTGAAGAACAAGGCGGTCCGGCAGGCCATCGCCCATCTCGTGGACCGCCAGGCGCTGGTGCGCGATGTGTACAAGCGGACCGCCGAGCCCCTCTACTCGATGATCCCCACCAGCATCTCCTCGCACATCAACTCGTTCCACAACGAGTACGGCGACCCGGATCCCGATGAGGCCCGGCGCGTGCTCAGCCAGGCCGGTATCAACACCCCGGTGAAGCTGACGCTGACCTACACCACCGACCACTACGGTCCGGAGACGGCCGGGGAGTTCAAGGAGCTGCGCAAGCAGCTCAACGGCAGCGGGCTGTTCTCCGTCACGATCAAGGGTTACCCGTGGCGGGACTTCCGCCCCGCGCTCATCAAGCGCCAGTTCTCCGCCTCCGGGATGGGCTGGCTCCCCGACTTCCCGGACCCCGACAGCTACACCGCGCCGTTCCTCACCAAGGACAACTTCCTCAACTCGCCCTACCGCAACCGCACCATCCAGGACGAGCTGATCCCCAAGACCCGGCAGGAGGCCCAGCGCAGCCTCGCCGACAAGGACTACCAGTCCATCCAGAACGCCGTCGCCAGCGATGTGCCCTACCTTCCGCTGTGGCAGGGCAACACGTACGTGGCCGCCCGCGGGAACGTGACGGGCGCCGAGTACGCCTTCGACTCCTCGACCATGCTCCAGCTGTGGGAGCTCGGCAAGGGCGACTGAGAACGACTTACGGGGGTCGGACACGAAGACGTCGAGTGTGTGAGGAATACCGTTGAGGAAACGTGATCAGTGGCTGGCAGCTCCCCTCGGGGCGGGACTGGCCGCCGCCCTGCTCACCGGCTGCGGCAGTGAGGACGGGGACGCGGCGGGTACCGGCGAGCACGTGGTCATGGGGATGTCGGACGAGGTGCTCGCCACCGACCCGGCGTCCGGCTACGACCCCGGCTCCTGGCTGCTGTTCAACAACGTCTTCCAGTCGCTGTTGAGCTTCCCGAAGGGCAGCACCACCCCGCAGCCGGAGGCGGCGGAGAAGTGCTCCTTCAAGGACAACACCAGCCGGGTCTACTCCTGCACCCTGAAGAACGGCCTGACCTTCACGAACGGCCATCCGCTCACCTCGGAGGACGTCAAGTACTCCTTCGAGCGCACCAAGCGGATCAATGACCCCAACGGCCCGGCGCTGATGCTCACCTCCATCGGGAGCATCGACACCCCGGACAAGCGGACCGTCGTCTTCAATCTGAAGGACTCCGACGCGACCTTCCCGCAGAAGATCGCCTCCGGTGCCGGCTCCATCGTGGACCACGAGGAGTACCCCGCCGACAAGCTGCGCACGGATCACAAGGCGATCGGCTCCGGCGTCTACAAGCTGGACTCCTTCACCAAGGGGGAGGCCGACTTCTCCGTCAACGGCGACTACCGGGGGCCCGCCAAGCCGAAGAACTCCGGGCTGACCCTGAAGTTCTTCCACGGCGCGCAGGCGCGGCTGAAGTCCGCCGTGCAGAAGGGCGATGTGGACCTCGCCTACCGCGGGCTGGCCATGCGCGACCTCGCCGACCTCCAGGCGCAGAGCCTCGGCGGCGGTAAGAGCCTGAACGTGGTCGAGGGCACCGGCGCCGAGGTCCAGCACCTGGTCTTCAACATGAAGGACCCGGTGGCGGGCAAGCTCGGGGTGCGCAAGGCCATGGCGTACCTCATCGACCGCTCCACCCTGGTGCGGGACGTCTACAAGCGCACCGCCGAACCGCTGTACTCGGTGGTCCCGGCCGGTATCACCGGCCACAACACCGCCTTCTACGACAAGTACGGCGACCGCCCGCAGCCCGCGAAGGCCAAGCAGGCGCTGCGGGAGGAGGGGATCACCGGCAAGGTCAAGCTGACCCTGTGGGGCACCCCGATCCGCTACGGCCCCGGCACCGTCCCGGGCCTGCGCCAAATCGCCGAGCAGCTCAACGCCAGCGGGCTGTTCGACGTGGACGTGAAGAGCGCGGACGTCGCCACCTACGAGAAGGGCGTCGCCGGCGGGAAGTACGGCGTCTATGTGAAGGGCTGGGTGCCCGACTACCCGGACCCGGACAACTTCGTCGCCCCGTTCTTCGGCGCCGGCAACGTCCTGGCCAACCACTACACCTCTCCGCGGCTGACCGCGCAGCTCATCCCCGCCACCGCCGAGCAGCCCAGCCGCGAGGCCACGGTCGGCGACTTCCAGCGGATCCAGGACATCATCGCCGACGAGGTGCCGATGCTCCCGCTGTGGCAGGGCAAGCAGTACGCGGTGGCCCAGGACGACATCACCGGGCTCCAGTGGACCCTCGACTCCTCGACGGTCTTCCGCTTCTGGGAGATCGGCAAGTCGTCCGACAGCTGACGGACCGATGGGGGCGACCGGCCGGTCGCCCCCATCATTTCCCGCCCGAGCCGTCCCGGTGACGCCTACTGCGCGCCGGGGCGGACCAGCCCGCTCTCATAGGCGTAGACGGCGGCCTGCACCCGGTCGCGCAGCCCCAGCTTGGTCAGCACATGGCCCACATGCGTCTTGACCGTGGTCTCACTGACGAACAGATCCGCGGCGATCTCCGCGTTGGACAGCCCCCGGGCCACCAGCTTCAGCACCTCGACCTCGCGCTCGGTCAGCGTGTGCAGGGTGTCCGGCACCGGCTCCTCGCCCGACGGCAGATGTCCGGCGTACTTGTCCAGCAGCCTGCGGGTGATACTGGGCGCCAGCATCGCCTCGCCCGCCGCCACCACGCGGATGGCCTGCACCAGCTCGGTGGCGGGCGCGTCCTTCAGCAGGAAGCCGCTGGCCCCGGCGCGCAGCGCCTCCACCACGTACTCGTCCAGGTCGAAGGTGGTCAGCACCAGTACCTTGGCCGGGCCGTCCCGCCCCGGGCCGGTGATCTGACGGGTGGCCTCCACACCGTCCATCCGCGGCATCCGGATGTCCATCAGGACCACATCGGGTTGCAGCGCCCGCACCTGGTCGAGGGCCTGGAGACCGTCCCCGGCCTCACCGACGACCGCCAGATCCTGCTCCGCCTCCAGAATCATCCGGAAGCCGGTGCGCAGCAGCGGTTGATCATCGACCAGTAGGACGCGGATCGCCACGGGAACTCCTTCTCCTAGACCGCGTCCATTCTGCCGGACTGAGGAGGGAGCACTGTCAACGGATAGGGCGGCGGCGTACCCCCGAATTCCGGACAGTGTGCCTGGTGGTCGCACCAGCCGCAGAGCCTGGTCTGCCGGGGCACGAAGGCACCGGTCTCCGTGGCCAGCCGGATCGCCTCCCACAGGGCCAGTACCTTGCGCTCCACGGCCCGCAGATCCCGCTCCTCCGGGTCGTACGTCAGCACATCCCCGCTGCCCAGATAGACCAGCTGGAGCCGCCGCGGGATCACCCCGCGCAGCCGCCACACCACCAGGGCGTAGAACTTCATCTGGAACAGGGCCTCGCCCGCGTACTGCGGCGCGGGGGCCTTGCCCGTCTTGTAGTCCACGATCCGCACATCACCGGTGGGAGCGATGTCGATCCGGTCGATGATGCCACGGAGCGTCAGCCCGGACTCGAGCTCCGTCTCCACGAACAGCTCGCGCTCCGCGGGCTCCAGACGGGTCGGATCCTCCAGCGAGAACCACTGCTCCACCAGCGTCTGGGCCCCCGTCAGCCACTCGGCCAGCCGGTCCGGCGCCGGAGCGCCGTCCTCCTCCTGGAACAGCTCCGCCAGCTCCGGCTTGGCCGCCAGCAGCCGCTCCCACTCGCCCGGCACCATGGACCGGGCGCGGAGCGCGGTGCGGTCGGCGGCCGGGGCGTCGAAGAGCCGCTCCAGCACCGCGTGGACCACCGTGCCGCGGGTGGCCGCCGCGCTGGGCTTCTCCGGCAGTTTGTCGATCACTCGGAAGCGGTACAGCAACGGGCACCGCATGAAATCGGCCGCCCGTGAAGGGGACAACGAGGCGGCGGGGCCGGACGTGGGCGGCCCGTCGGAGGGTTCGGCCTTCCCGGTGGTGGTTCCCGTGGTGGTTCCCATGGCGAAGACCCTACGACCCGCCACCGACAGCCGGACGCATACCATCGACGTTCGAGCCCCCGGCACTGCATGATCGTGGGGACCGTATCAAAAAGAAGGGTGCGACCGAGCATCCGACGAGGGGACACCGTGGACAACAGCGGGCAGCGGCAGTCCGACAACGGGGAATCGGACCGCGCGACCGGGCCCGAGGGCGGCAAGCAGCCGCGCCCACGCGACGTGGGCGGCGGCTTTCTCATGGGCCGGCCCTTCGGCGTGCCCGTGTATGTCTCGCCCAGCTGGTTCCTGGTCGCCGCCCTCATCACCTGGGTCTTCGGCGGCCAGCTCGACCGGGTGCTGCCCGAGCTCGGCGCCGCCCGCTATCTGGTCTCGCTCTTCTTCGCGGTGGCCTTCTACGCCTCGGTGCTGGTGCACGAGCTCGCCCACACCGTTGCCGCGCTCCGCTTCAAGCTGCCGGTGCGCCGGATCCAGCTCCAGTTCTTCGGCGGGGTCTCGGAGATCGAGAAGGAGACCGAGACCCCCGGCCGGGAGTTCGTGCTCGCCTTCGTCGGCCCGTTGCTCTCGCTGGTCCTGGCGGGCGTGTTCTACCTCGGCATGATGGTCGTGGAGCCCGGCACGGTGCCCGGGGTGCTGCTCGCCGGGCTGATGATCTCCAACCTGATCGTGGCCGCGTTCAACCTGCTGCCCGGGCTGCCGCTGGACGGCGGGCGGATGCTGCGCGCCGTCGTCTGGAAGATCAGCGGCAGGCCCATGACCGGCACCGTCGCCGCCGCCTGGAGCGGCCGCGCGCTCGCCGTCGCCGTGCTCGTCGGACTGCCGCTGCTCACCCAGGCGGGCGGGCTGGGCGAGGAGCCCAAGAGCTTCGGCAGCGTCGACTCGCTCACCGACGCGCTGCTGGCCGCCATACTCGCCGCGATCATCTGGACCGGCGCGGGCAACAGCCTGCGGATGGCCCGGCTGCGGGAGCGGCTGCCGGACCTGCGCGCCCGTACGCTCACCCGGCGCGCCGTCCCCGTGGCGGCCGACACCCCGCTCTCCGAGGCGCTGCGCCGGGCGAACGAGGCCGGGGCCCGGGCCCTGGTCGTGGTGGACGGCCACGGCGCCCCGACCGCCGTGGTGCGCGAGGCGGCCATCGTGGGCGTCCCCGAGCATCGCCGCCCCTGGGTCGCGGTCAGCGGGCTCGCCCAGGACCTCAAGGACGGTATGCGGGTGTCCGCCGAGCTCACCGGCGAGGAGCTGCTGGACACCCTGCGGGCCACCCCGGCCACCGAGTACCTGGTGGTCGAGGAGACCGGCGAGGTCTACGGGGTGCTCTCCACCGCCGATGTCGAGCGCGCCTTCGTGGCGGCCATGGCCAGGACCCCCTCGGGCCCCTCCTGAGGCCCCGGGCGTGGTCCGGGCACGGCGAAGTGCCCGGTAGGCTGTTCACATGTCCGAACCGACCGGTGCCGCCCGCCGTCGCGGGCCCTTCCAGGTCGGGGACCAGGTCCAGCTCACCGACCCCAAGGGACGCCACTACACCTTCACGCTCGAATCCGGGAAGAACTTCCACACCCACAAGGGATCCTTCCCCCATGACGAGCTGATCGGTGCCCCCGAGGGAACCGTCGTGCGCACCACGGGAAACGTCGCGTATCTCGCGCTGCGCCCCCTGCTCCCCGACTATGTCCTGTCCATGCCACGCGGTGCCGCCGTGGTCTACCCCAAGGACGCGGGGCAGATCCTGGCGATGGCCGACATCTTCCCCGGCGCACGAGTCGTCGAGGCGGGCGTCGGCTCCGGCTCGCTCTCCACCTTCCTGCTGCGGGCCATCGGCGACCAGGGCATGCTGCACTCCTACGAGCGCCGGGCCGACTTCGCCGACATCGCCGCCCAGAACGTCGAGCGCTACTTCGGCGCCCCGCACCCCGCCTGGCGGCTCACCGTCGGCGACCTCCAGGACAACCTCAGCGACACCGACGTGGACCGCGTGATCCTGGACATGCTCGCCCCCTGGGAGTGCCTGGAGCCGGTGTCCAAGGCGCTCGTCCCCGGCGGCATCCTGTGCGCGTACGTCGCCACCACCACCCAGCTCGCCCGCACCGTGGAGGCCATCCGCGAGCACGGCACCTTCAACGAGCCGTCGGCCTGGGAGACCATGGTGCGCACCTGGCACGTGGAGGGCCTGGCAGTACGGCCGGACCACCGCATGATCGGCCACACCGGCTTCCTGCTCACCGCCCGCCGGCTCGCGGACGGTGTGGAGCCTCCGATGCGCCGCCGCAGGCCCGCCAAGGGCGCCTACGGCGAGGACTACGTGGGCTGGGGCACCGCCAAGGACTCCGGCACCGCCAAGGACGCCTCAGCGGGCGACAGGCACCCCTCCGGCGGCCAGGACGCCCCCTCCGGCGGCCAGGACGCGCCCTCCGGCGACGCCTGACGGCCGTCCGGGACCCGTCCGGCGGCCACCTCGGGCCCGTCCGACGGAAACCGGCGCCGCAACGACTCGGCGCGGCCACCGAATTCCCCGTGTGAGGGCGGTGGCCGCGCCCCTGTGAGATGTGGCACCATGCGGGTCATCTCCCGCCTCAGCCCCTCACATGGAGTCATCCCGCGTGCAGCCTCTGGGCCCGGATCTCGCGCACACCCAACCCCGTCCGGTGCACTGGGTGGCGACCGCGGCCGCCGTGGCCGCCGTCATCGCCGGAGGGTCGTTCTTCCAGCCCTCGGACGCCAAGGCCACCACGTCCACCACCGCCGCCGCGCCGGGCACCGGGAAGCTTCCGGCCGCCAAGGCCCCCGACCCCCGCGCCGCGGACTATCCGATGAACTGCGGACGGGCCCGGCCGGACGTCGTCGACCGGGGCTCGGCGGACCTGGACGGGGACGGACGGCCGGAGACCGTCGCCGTGGTGCGCTGCCCCACCGCGTTCGGTACCCCGCCCAGCGGCGTCTATGTGCTCTCCCAGCCGACCGGCCACGCGGGCGCCGCACCCCGTGTGGTGGCCACCTTCGTGGATCCGAAGGAAGGGATGAGCATCGGCGATTTCGCGGTGCGCGGAAAGAGGGTTTCGGCCACGTTGCTGGGATACTCGTCGGCCAAAGTCCCGCGGTGCTGTCCGGATCTGGAGCGCAAGGTCAACTGGCAGTGGCGGGACGGAAAGTTCGTACTGAAGGCGCTGCCGGTTCCGGGGAGTGTGTGAGCGGTTACTCGCGCTGGGTCACTCCGCGTCGGGTCCGTAGACCTCGACCCGGTCCGTGACGCGGCGTACATGGATGCAGTCGCCGGGGCACTCCTTGGCGGAATCCCTGACCTCGGTCAGCAGGGCCACGGGGACCGGGGTGGTCGCGCCCTTGTCCTGCAACAGCTCATCGTCGGCGCTCTTGACGTAGGCTAGACCGTCGATGTCGAGTTCGAAGACCTCGGGAGCGTACTGGGCGCAGATGCCGTCCCCGGTGCACAGATCCTGGTCGATCCAGACCTCAAGACCGCCGAGCTCCTCGTTCCGCACGGTGTGCCGCCTCCTGTTCCTTCGATACGCGTTTCAACATTGTCTAAATATCGCCAACCCTGACGGGTGTTGACCGTGTCGACGATACAACCGCTCGCTTTCCGATGTTGTTGGGTGGGTATTCACCTGGCGTGAGGGAGTGCGCAAGGGTGAAGATCGGACACACGCCGACCGGGTTTGTGATCTAGGGGTTTCAACCCGCACCGGCCCAGGTAGGGTCAGGAAGCGTCCAGCTCCCCTTGGAGGAGGTGAGGACCGTGGCAGCCCACGACGACGACATCAACCGCGGCATCCGGCCGGGGCGGGGGTCTGACGACCCTGCCGGCCAGGTTGCCTATCTCGAGCAGGAAATCGCCGTCCTGCGCCGCAAGCTCGCCGACTCTCCGCGTCATACGAGGATTCTCGAAGAGCGGATCGTCGAGCTGCAGACCAATCTGGCGGGAGTGTCCGCACAGAACGAGCGGCTCGCGAACACACTCCGTGAGGCCCGCGACCAGATCGTGGCCCTCAAGGAGGAGGTCGACCGGCTCGCACAGCCGCCGGCCGGTTTCGGAGCCTTTCTACAGGCGAACGAGGACGGTACGGCGGACATCTTTACCGGGGGCCGTAAACTCCGGGTGAATGTCAGCCCAAGCGTCGAGCTCGAAGACCTCAGGCGCGGCCAGGAGGTCATGCTCAACGAGGCGCTCAATGTGGTCGAGGCCATGGAGTTCGAGCGCGCCGGGGACATCGTCACCCTCAAGGAAGTCCTTGAGGACGGCGAGCGCGCCCTGGTGATCGGGCACACCGACGAGGAGCGGGTGGTGCGGCTGGCGGAGCCGCTGCTGGCCACCACCATCCGGCCCGGTGACGCCCTGCTGCTCGAGCCCCGGTCCGGCTATGTCTACGAGGTGGTACCGAAGAGCGAGGTCGAGGAGCTCGTCCTCGAAGAGGTCCCGGACATCGACTACAACAAGATCGGCGGTCTGGGAAACCAGATCGAGCTGATCCGCGACGCGGTCGAGCTCCCGTACCTCTACCCCGACCTCTTCAAGGAGCACGAACTGCGGCCGCCCAAGGGTGTGCTGCTGTACGGCCCGCCCGGCTGCGGCAAGACGCTGATCGCCAAGGCCGTGGCCAACTCCCTTGCCAAGAAGGTCGCCGAGGTGACCGGCAAGCCCGCGGGGAAGAGCTTCTTCCTCAACATCAAGGGCCCCGAGCTGCTCAACAAGTACGTCGGTGAGACGGAGCGGCACATCCGGCTGGTCTTCCAGCGGGCTCGGGAGAAGGCCAGCGAGGGCACCCCCGTCATCGTCTTCTTCGACGAGATGGACTCCCTCTTCCGCACCCGTGGCTCCGGGGTCAGCTCGGACGTGGAGAACACCATCGTCCCCCAGCTGCTCTCCGAGATCGACGGTGTGGAGGGCCTGGAGAACGTGATCGTCATCGGTGCCTCCAACCGCGAGGACATGATCGACCCCGCGATCCTGCGCCCCGGCCGGCTCGATGTGAAGATCAAGATCGAGCGTCCGGACGCCGAGGCCGCCAAGGACATCTTCTCGAAGTACCTGACGGAGTCCCTGCCGATCCACGGCGACGACCTCTCCGAGCACGGCGGGTCGCCGAAGGCCGCGATCGGCGGGATGATCCAGTCGGTGGTCGAGCAGATGTACACCGAGTCCGAGGAGAACCGCTTCCTGGAGGTCACCTACGCCAATGGCGACAAGGAAGTCCTCTACTTCAAGGACTTCAACTCCGGCGCCATGATCCAGAACATCGTGGACCGCGCCAAGAAGATGGCGATCAAGGACTTCCTGGACCACAACCAGAAGGGCCTTCGCGTCTCCCATCTGCTCGCCGCCTGCGTGGACGAGTTCAAGGAGAACGAGGACCTGCCCAACACCACGAACCCGGACGACTGGGCCCGGATCTCCGGTAAGAAGGGCGAGCGGATCGTGTACATCCGCACCCTGGTCACCGGAAAGCAGGGCGCGGACACCGGACGCTCCATCGACACGGTGGCGAACACCGGTCAGTACCTGTAACACCGCGGTCCGGCTGCGGATGTCCTGGACGGGGCATCCGCAGCCGGATGCGCTTTTCGGACCGCATTCTTCGTATGAGTCCTACGAGCCCGACCGGAGCAATGACTGTAATGATCTCCGCAGCACCGCTTGGCCGTTCTAGGCTCTTCGGTACCGCAGTATCGCGGCACGGGGGATCGGGGGCCGCAGATGGACCGGGAGCGCAGCGGTACTTGAGCGCCGATCCCAGCCGGGGGCGGCGCCGGGCAAGGAGGGCCGCATGACCGTACGGCGCGTAATGGGAATCGAGACGGAGTACGGGATCTCCGTCCCGGGGCACCCGAACGCCAATGCCATGCTCACCTCATCCCAGGTCGTCAACGCCTACGCGGCGGCGATGCACCGGGCGCGCCGCGCCCGCTGGGACTTCGAGGAGGAGAACCCGCTGCGGGACGCCCGCGGATTCGACCTCGCGCGCGAGTCCGCCGACGCCAGTCAGCTCACGGACGAGGACATCGGCCTGGCCAATGTGATCCTCACCAATGGCGCTCGGCTCTATGTGGACCACGCCCACCCCGAGTACTCCGCCCCCGAGGTCACCAACCCCCGGGACGCGGTGCTCTGGGACAAGGCCGGCGAGCGCATCATGGCCGAGGCCGCCCTGCGCGCCGCGGAGCTGCCCGGCGGCCAGCCCATCCACCTCTACAAGAACAACACCGACAACAAGGGCGCCTCCTACGGCACGCATGAGAACTACCTGATGAAGCGGGAGACCGCCTTCTCGGACATCGTGCGCCACCTGACGCCCTTCTTCGTCTCCCGCCAGGTCGTCACGGGCGCGGGCCGCGTCGGCGTCGGCCAGGACGGCCATGAGCACGGCTTCCAGATCAGCCAGCGGGCGGACTACTTCGAGGTCGAGGTCGGCCTGGAGACCACGCTCAAGCGCCCGATCATCAACACCCGCGACGAGCCGCACGCCGACGCCGAGAAGTACCGCCGACTCCACGTGATCATCGGCGACGCCAACCTCTCCGAGCTGTCGACGTACCTCAAGCTGGGCACCACCGCCCTGGTCCTGTCGATGATCGAGGACGGCTTTATCGCCGTGGACCTCGCGGTGGACCAGCCGGTGCGCACCCTGCACCAGGTCTCGCACGACCCGACGCTGCGCCGTCTGGTCACGCTGCGCAGCGGCCGTACGCTCACCGCGGTGCAGCTCCAGATGGAGTACTTCGAGCTGGCCCGGAAATACGTCGAGGACCGCTACGGGGCGGACGCCGACGAGCAGACCCGGGACGTCCTGGCCCGCTGGGAGGACGTGCTGAACCGGCTCGAGCGCGACCCCATGAGCCTGTCCGGCGAGCTGGACTGGATCGCCAAGCGGGAGCTGCTCGAGGGCTACCGCCGCCGCGACGCCCTGGAGTGGGACGCCGCCCGGCTCCATCTGGTGGACCTCCAGTACGCCGACGTACGCCCGGACAAGGGCCTGTACAACCGGCTGGCGGCCCGCGGCAAGATGAAGCGGCTGCTGGACGACCAGGAGGTCGCCCGCGCCCAGAACAAGCCCCCGGAGGACACCCGCGCCTACTTCCGCGGCCGCTGCCTCGAGCAGTACGCGGACGACGTGGCGGCGGCCTCCTGGGACTCGGTGATCTTCGACCTGCCGGGCCGTGACTCTCTGCAACGGGTCCCCACCCTGGAGCCGCTGCGCGGCACCCGCAACCACGTCAAGGAGTTGCTGGACCGCTGCCGCACGGCCGAGGACCTGGTCCGGGTGTTGTCCGGAGGCTGAAATGCCCTTGGGCCGGGAATCATCGAGGTGGCCTCCGTGCGTTGTAGCGAGTGGGAGGCCGATGTCGGACCCTGCTTGTAGGGTCTGATCTTGAGACCGATCGAATCAGCGGGCGAACCGAGCGGGGTGAGGGAAATGGCGACCAAGGACACCGGCGGCGGTCAGCAGAAGGCGTCGCGCTCGACCGAAGAGGTCGAGGAGCAGACGCAGGACGCACAGGCCGCGGACGACCTCAAGGAGCGGCAGGAGAAGCTCTCGGACGACGTCGACTCCGTGCTGGACGAGATCGACGACGTGCTCGAGGAGAATGCCGAGGATTTCGTGCGAAGCTTCGTGCAAAAGGGTGGACAATAGGCCACATCGGACACGGTCCAGTGACATCGAAAAGGTGCTCCCGGTGTCGTCAAACGCTTTCCGTGGAAGCGTTCGCACGCAATAGGTCGATGCGAGACGGGCTTCAGGCTTATTGCCGGGAGTGCTCCAAGGAGTATTACTTGGAGCGCCGGGAGGCGGCGGGGCTCGATGTGCACCGCAAGGGTCACGTCCCTCCCGGCCACAAGTACTGTCGCGGCTGCCGGGAGGCGAGGCCGCGCAGTGAGTGGCATCGGAAGCTCAGTGCTCCGGACGGCCTCGCGAGCCGGTGCAAGGCGTGCAAGGCGGAGGACGGCAGGGCAGGTCACCTGAAGCGCCAGTATGGCCTGACGGAAGCGGAACGCGATGCGCTCGTCGCGGCTCAGGCGGGAGTCTGCGCGATCTGCCTTACCGCCCCCGCAGCGCATGTTGATCACGACCATGGGACGGGTAGGGTCCGTGGCGTACTCTGCTTCAGCTGCAATGCGGCATTGGGGCAGTTCAAGGACCGAGCGGATGCCATACGGCGTGCCGCCGCTTATCTGGAAGGAAACGCGTGGAAGCCAACACTCGTAGCACCGGGCGTCTACCAGCTGCCTTCCTGACGCCAGGCTCGTCCTCCTTCATGGACTTCCTGGGCGACCACTCGCCCGAGCTGCTTCCGGGGAACCGTCCGCTGCCCCCGGTGCAGGGCGCCATCGAGGCCCCCCACGGCACCACCATCGTGGCGGTGACCTTCGCCGGCGGCGTGGTGCTCGCCGGAGACCGCCGCGCCACCATGGGCAATGTCATCGCGCAGCGTGACATCGAGAAGGTCTTCCCCGCCGATGAGTTCTCGGCGGTCGGGATCGCGGGGACCGCCGGTATCGCGGTGGAGATGGTCAAGCTCTTCCAGCTGGAGCTGGAGCACTTCGAGAAGGTCGAGGGCACCGTGCTCTCGCTCGAGGGCAAGGCGAACAGGCTGTCGACCATGATCCGCGGCAACCTCGGCATGGCGATGCAGGGCCTTGCCGTGGTCCCGCTCTTCGCGGGGTGGGACGTCGACCGGGGGAAGGGCCGCATCTTCTCCTACGACGTGACCGGGGGGCGTTCGGAGGAGCGCGGCTTCGCCGCCACCGGCTCGGGCTCGATGTTCGCCCGGGGCGCGCTCAAGAAGCTCTATCGCGAGGATTCGACCGAGGAGCAGGCCGCCACGGCCGTGCTCCAGGCGCTCTATGACGCCGCCGACGACGATTCGGCCACTGGCGGGCCGGATCTCGCCCGCCGCATTTATCCGATCATCACCTCCCTCACTGAGGACGGTTTCAAGAGGTTCGGCGAGGACGAGGTGTCCGAACTCGCCCGCGCCATCCATGAACGGCGCCTCGAAGAGCCGGACGGCCCCCGCGCCGCCCTGCTCTGATCAGGACGGTCCAACCGGAATGCATTCGCCAATGACAGAAGGGACGGACAGCCGGTGACGACGCCGTTCTATGTTTCTCCTCAGCAGGCTATGGCCGACCGCGCGGAATACGCCCGTAAGGGCATCGCGCGCGGCCGCAGCGTGGTCGTGCTCCAGTACGCCGACGGCATCGTCTTCGTCGCGGAGAACCCGTCCCGTGCGCTGCACAAGGTCAGCGAGATCTATGACCGGATCGCCTTCGCGGCGGTCGGTAAGTACAACGAATTCGAGAATCTGCGCATCGGCGGTGTCCGTTACGCCGATCTGCGTGGCTATACCTATGACCGCGAGGATGTCACGGCCCGCGGACTGGCGAATGTCTACGCCCAGACCCTGGGCACGATCTTCTCCAGCGCCGCCGAGAAGCCGTACGAGGTCGAGCTGATCGTCGCCGAGGTCGGGGAGGGCCCCGAGGACGACCAGATCTACCGGCTTCCGCACGACGGCTCCATCGTGGACGAGCACGGCTCGGTCGCCGTCGGTGGCAACGCCGATCAGATCAGCAGCTACCTCGACCAGCGCCACCGGGACGGCATGACCCTTGCCGAGGCCCTCAAGCTGGCCGTCGACTCGCTCTCCCGTGACAACAACGGCGGGGAGCGCAGCCTCACCGCCGAGCAGCTCGAGGTCGCGGTCCTGGACCGCACCCGCCCCCAGAAGCGCAAGTTCAAGCGCGTCCTGGGCGGCCAGCTCTCCCGGCTCCTGGAGCCCGGAGAGGGCGGATCCGATGCGGAGGCGTCGGCCGAGTCCTCGGAGGAGTCCTCCTCGGAATCCGAGGACTGACCCACCCGCCACCGTTTTATCTCTCCGCCACCGCCGCCCCGGCCCACCGGGGCGGCGGTGGTGTTATGACCACGCGATGGGGCCCGAACTGGGGGCCCGAGCCAGGGTCAGGACCGTGGGGGAGGGGCCGTGGAGCCGCGGCGGACCAGATCGACGGGGAGCACGGTGTCCTGGGGTGTCTCACCGTCCAGGAGCGTCATCAGGGCCCGCATACCGGCCGCGCCGACCGCCTCCGCCGAGAGCCGGACCGTGGTCAGCTCCGGCTCCACCGCCGTGGCCAGGGCCAGATCGTCGAAGCCGGTCACCGAGATGTCGTCCGGGATCCGCAGGCCCAGCCGCCGGGCCGCCTTGCAGGCCCCCGCGGCCACGATGTCGTCGTCGCAGACGAGCGCGGTCGGCCGGGGCCCGGGGCGGGCCAGGACCCGCTCGGCGGCCCGGCGGCCCTCCTCGACGCTCAGCCCCGCCGGTTCGGCGCTCAGCGCGGCGCCCGGCACCCCGTCCACCGCCTCCGCCAGCGCCCGGGCGCGGACCCGGAAGGTCCAGGAGTCCACCGCCGCCGCGAGATGGGCCACCCGGCGGTGGCCGAGCCCCAGCAGATGCCCGGCCACCTGCCGCGCCCCGTCCGCGATGTCGAGGTTGACCGTGGCCGCGGCGGCCGCGTCGTCCGGGTCGCTGTCGAGCATCACCAGCGGCAGTCCGCCGCCGCGCACCGCGACCAGCGCGTCGGCCGCCATGGAGGAGGCGATCACCCCGTCCAGCGAGGCGCGCGCCGAGTCGAACGGGTCCCGGGCCGGGCCCACGCCCTCGGGGGACGGATAGAGCACCACACCGAAGCCGTGGTCGGCGGCGACCCGCTCGGCGCCGGTGTAGACGCGGGCGAAGAACTCGGTCGTGAGGGCGGGCACCACCAGCAGCACGGTCCTGGTGCGGCCCAGACGGAGGCTGCGGGCCGCGAGGTTGGGGCGGTAGCCGAGATCCCGCGCGGCGGCGCGCACGGTCTCCACGGTGCGCTCGGAGACCCGTCCGGGCCACTTCTCCCCGAGCACCAGGGAGACGGTCGCCTGGGACACGCCCGCCGCGCGCGCCACATCCCGGCTCGTCGCCCGCCCCGCCGCCGGGCGCCCCGAGGCCGCCCCGCCGCCGCCCGCTGCCGCCCCGCTGCCTTGAGCCGCCCCGCCGCCCGCTGCCATCGCGCGTCCGTCCGCCGCCCCGCCGCCACTTGAGGACCCACCGCCTGTGGCCGCCCTGCGGGCGCTCGGAGCCGCCCCGCCGCCTGCTGTGGTCCCGCTGTCTTGAGCGGTTGTGCCGCCGCCTGCTGTGGTCCCGCTGTCTTGAGCGGTTGTGCCGCCGCCTGCTGTGGTCCC
>NZ_BAAAIF010000023.1:87656-130940 GCF_039525925.1 Streptomyces javensis
GCCGCCGCCTGCTGTGGTCCCGCTGTCTTGAGCGGTTGTGCCGCCGCCTGCTGTGGTCCCGCTGTCTTGAGCGGTTGTGCCGCCGCCTGCTGTGGTCCCGCTGTCTTGAGCGGTTGTGCCGCCGCCTGCTGTGGTCCCGCTGTCTTGAGCCGTTGTGCCGCCGCCTGCGGCCGTCCCGCTGTCTTGAGCTGTTCCGCCGCCGCCCGCTGCCGCCCCGCTGCCTTGAGCCATCCCGCCGTCACGCGGAGTCGTCCCGCCGCCCGGAGTCACCCCGCCGTCATGCGGAGCCGTCCCGCCGCCCGGGCCCTCGCGCCGCGCGGGCTCACCCGTCCGGTCGGTTCCCCGGGAACCTTCCCCGGCGGCCCCGTCCGCCGCGTGGGCGCGGTTCGCGCTCGCCACCATCGCTCCGCTCCCCTCGATCGCCGCACGCCCGGCCGCAGGCTGCTCATTCCGGCCCGCGAGTGGACCCGCGGTGGCGGCCATGGTACGTATGACGCTGGACGTTATACGTACAACGTCATCCACGACCCGCGACGTGCTCGCGACAACCCGACGCAATCCACTGGAATCAACCGGAATCAACCGGAACCACCGGAATTCACCGGAAACCGCAGGAAGGGGCAGGCAATGGCGGCTGGCTACGGGGAACTGCTGCGCACCCCACACGCGGCACGGCTGCTCACCGGCACGCTGCTGGGACGGCTTCCGAACGCCACCGCCGCCCTCGCCGTGCTGCTCTTCGCCCGCGCCGAGGGCGGCAGCTACGCCCTCGCCGGGGCGCTCTCGGCCGTCTACGGCGCGGCGAACGCGGTGGGCCAGCCGCTGCTGGGCCGGGCCGTGGACCGCCTCGGCCAGCCCCGGGTGATGCTCCCCGCCGCCGTGGCCTCGGCGCTCGGGATGGTCCTGTTCGCCGTCGTCGGGCTCGAGCCGCTGCCCGTGGCGTACGTGGCGATGCTGATCGCCGGGCTGTTCACCCCGCCGCTGGAGGGCGGGCTGCGGGCGCTGTGGCCCACGGTGCTGCGGCGCGAGGACCAGGTGCACGCGGCGTACGCGCTGGACGCCGTGGCCCAGGAGGTGATGTTCGCGGTCGGCCCGCTGCTGGTCACCCTGTCCGTGGCCGTGTGGTCCGAGGCGGCCGCGCTGCTGGTCATCAACGCCGTCGGGGTCGCGGGCGCGCTCTCCGTCGTGGTCTCGCGGCCCTCGCGGCAGTGGCGCTCCGCGCCGCGCGAGGCGCACTGGCTGGGCGCGCTGCGCTCGCCCGGGCTGCTGGTGCTGCTCGGCTCGTTCTTCTTCATAGGGCTCGCGCTCGGCGCGATCGCGGTGGCCGCGGTGGCGTACGCCGACGAGCACGGCGGCGGCGCGGTCTCCAGCGCGCTGCTCTCCGCCCTGGGCGTGGGTGCGCTGGTCGGTGGCGTCGTCTACGGCGGCCGCACCTGGCCCGGCGCGCCCGAACGGCGGCTGCGGCTGCTCGTGGCCGCGCTGGCACTGGGCTATCTGCCGCTGGTACTGGTGCCGGGCGTCATCGCGATGACCGTCCTCGCCGGCGTGGCGGGCGTGTTCCTCGCCCCGGCACTGGCCTGCGCCTTCGTCGTGGTGGACCGCCACGCGCCGTCCGGCACGGTCACCGAGGCGTTCTCCTGGCTGGTGACCACCTTCGTGGTGGGCAACGCGGTCGGCACCGCCGTGGCCGGGCCCGCCGTCCAGTTCGGCGGGGTGGCCCCCGGATTCGCGGTGCCGGCGGCCGGTGGCGCGGCCGCGCTGGCGGTGCTGCTGGCGGCCCAGCGGTTCCTCCTGGACGTGCCGCGACCCGTCGTCCGGCCGACCGCGTACCGAACACCGGATGAACCTCGTGCGGAAAATGATCGCAACCATGCCGCCGAACCCGGTTTCAGAGCACGCCATCAGGCGTAATGTTCAGGCATGGACCGCCGCATTTTCGGGCTGGAGAACGAGTACGGCGTCACGTGCACATTCAGGGGACAGCGCCGGTTGTCTCCTGACGAAGTGGCGCGGTACCTCTTCCGCCGTGTCGTCTCCTGGGGCCGCAGCAGCAATGTCTTCCTGCGCAACGGCGCCCGCCTCTATCTCGATGTGGGCTCGCACCCGGAATACGCGACACCCGAGTGTGACAACGTGACCGAGCTGGTCACCCACGACAAAGCGGGCGAGCGCATTCTCGAAGGTCTGCTCGTGGACGCGGAGCGCCGCCTGCACGAGGAGGGAATCGCGGGCGACGTCTATCTCTTCAAGAACAACACCGACTCCGCGGGCAACTCCTACGGCTGCCACGAGAACTATCTGGTGGCACGGCACGGGGAGTTCTCCCGGCTCGCCGACATTCTCATCCCGTTCCTGGTGACGCGACAGCTCCTGTGCGGCGCGGGCAAGGTCCTCCAGACCCCCCGCGGCGCGGTCTACTGCGTCAGCCAGCGTGCCGAGCACATCTGGGAGGGCGTCAGCTCCGCCACGACCCGCTCCCGGCCGATCATCAACACCCGCGACGAACCCCACGCCGACGCCGAGCGCTACCGCCGGCTGCATGTCATCGTGGGCGACTCCAACATGTCCGAGACCACCATGCTGCTCAAGGTCGGCGCCACCGACCTGGTGCTCCGCATGATCGAGGCGGGCACGGTGATGCGCGACCTGACCCTGGAGAACCCCATCCGGGCGATCCGCGAGGTCAGCCACGACATCACCGGGCAGCGCAAGGTGCGGCTCGCGAGCGGGCGCGAGGCGTCCGCCCTGGAGGTGCAGCAGGAGTACTACGAGAAGGCCGTCGACTTCTGTGAGCGCCGGGGCATCCGCACCGGCATGGTCGAGCGCGTCCTCGAGCTGTGGGGCCGCACCCTCGACGCGATCCGCACCGAGGAGCTCGACCGGATCGGCACCGAAATCGACTGGGTGATGAAGTACCAGCTCATCGAGCAGTACCGGGCGAAGAACAACATCACCATGTCGCATCCCCGCATCGCCCAGATAGACCTCGCCTACCACGACATCCACCGCCGCCGCGGCCTCTACTACCTGCTGGAGCGGCGCGGCCAGGCAGCCCGGGTCTGCAACGACTTGAAAATCTTCGAGGGCAAGTCGGTGCCACCGCAGACCACCCGCGCCCGGCTGCGCGGCGACTTCATCCGCCGGGCCCAGGAGCAGCGCCGCGACTTCACCGTCGACTGGGTGCATCTGAAGCTCAACGACCAGGCGCAGCGCACCGTGCTGTGCAAGGACCCCTTCCGCTCGGTCGACGACCGGGTGGAGAAGCTGATCGCCGGTATGTGACCGGCGTACGGCTTACTTCCCCTCGGGCCCCGTGCGTTCTCCGGACGGGGCCCGAGTCACGTCGTAGAGTGGCGCGCACTGGCCATCTCAAGATCTACCTAACGAGGACTCCGTGCGCCGACGCTCCGTACTCCTTGCCGTGCCCGCGGGCCTGCTGACCGTCGCGGGCTGCGGTGACGAAAAGTCAGGGTCCGACAAGACCAAGCCGTCCCAGGAGCCGACGAACCAGAGTCCCTCACCGGCCCCCAGTGGCAAGATCGTCTCCGGCCCGGTGCCGCCCATTACCGCGGGTAAGAAGTTCGGTGAGAAACCGAAGGTCGCCAAGGGCTCGGGGAAGCCCTCGCAGAGTCTCGCGGTCAAGACGATCAGCCAGGGCGACGGCAAGAAGACGGTCAAGGGCGACTGGCTCCAGATCAACTACCTGGCGCAGATCTGGGACACCGGGAAGGTCATCGACAACACCTTCGACAAGAAGAAGACCGCCGCTTTCCCGATCGGCAAGGGCCAGGTCCTCCCGGGCTGGGACCAGGGACTGCTGGGCCGGAACCTCGGCAGCCGGCTGGAGCTGGCCGTCCCGCCCGCGTATGCCTACGGCAAGCAGGGCCAGCCGCAGGCCGGTATCAAGGGCACCGACACGCTGGTCTTCGTCATCGACCTCGTCGGCGCCTACAACGCCAAGAGCTCGGCCAAGGGCAGCAAGGTGGACCAGGCCAACACCGACCTGCCCAAGGTGTCCACCAACACCGACGGCAAGGCGCCCAGCATCACCGTTCCCAAGAAGTCCGCGCCGAAGAAGCTGGTCTCCGAGTACGTCATCGAGGGTGACGGCAAGGAGGTCAAGAAGACCGACGCGCTGCTCGTCCAGTACCGCGGCGTGCTGTGGGACGGCGGCAAGGAGTTCGACTCCACCTACAAGCGCGGCGAGCTCGCCCAGTTCTC
The DNA here is from genome assembly GCF_039525925.1 of Streptomyces javensis. Lineage (NCBI taxonomy): Bacteria > Bacillati > Actinomycetota > Actinomycetes > Kitasatosporales > Streptomycetaceae > Streptomyces > Streptomyces javensis. Next base: position 91,878 of record NZ_BAAAIF010000023.1, read on the forward strand.
GCTCCAGCAGGTCGTCAAGGGCTGGTCGCAGGGGCTGACGGGGAAGAAGGTGGGCAGCCGGGTGCTGATCGTCGTGCCCCCGGACCTGGGCTACGGCAAGGCGGCCCAGAAGGGCATCCCCGCCAACTCCACGCTGGTGTTCTCCGTGGACATCCTGGCGATTCTGTAGCCTGTGCGGGTTGCCCACCACGTCACAAGGAGCAATTTCGTGAGCATCGAGAAGCCCGAGGTCGACTTCCCGGGCGGCGAGCCGCCGGCCGAGCTGGAGATCAAGGAGATCTGGGAGGGCGACGGGCCCGAGGCCAAGGCCGGCGACAACATCGCCGTCCACTACGTGGGCGTCTCCTTCAGCACGGGTGAGGAGTTCGACGCGAGCTACAACCGCGGCACCCCGCTGCGGATCCAGCTCGGTGTCGGCCAGGTCATCTCCGGCTGGGACCAGGGCCTCCAGGGGATGAAGGTCGGCGGCCGCCGTCAGCTCATCGTTCCGCCGCACCTCGGCTACGGCGACCGGGGCGCCGGTGGTGGCCGGATCAAGCCGGGCGAGACGCTGATCTTCGTCTGCGATCTGATCTCCGTCTGAGACGGCCGTCCGTCGCGCCGAGGGCTCCTGCCGGTGAGCAGGAGCCCTCGGCTTTTGCCGCGCGTCCCGGTAGCGGTACGGTCACGTCGTTAAGGTCACGAAGAAAGGGCGTCGATGGCGATTGCCAAGGCCGAGCGGTTGATGAACCTGGCCCTGTGCCTGCTGGGAACGCGGCGTCCGCTGACCAAACGGGAGTTGCGGGGCTCCATAGAGGCGTACCTCCAGACCGACACGGCCAATGACGAAGCGTTCAACCGCATGTTCGAACGCGACAAGGACGATCTGCGTGAACTCGGCCTGATCATCGAGACGGTGGAGGGCCTCGACGGTGAGACCGGCTATCTCGCCCGCCGGGACAGCAACCGCCTCCCGCCGATCACCCTCGACGCCGAGGAGGCCGCCGCCCTCGGCCTCGCCGCCAAGGTCTGGCAGCAGGCCCGGCTCGCGGGCGCCGCCAGCGGCGCGCTCCAGAAGCTGCGCGCCGCCGGGATGCCGGTCGCCGAGGACCCGTACGACACGCCCGGGCACAGCGCGCTGGAGCCGCGCATCCCGGTCCATGAGAGCGCCTTCGAGCCGCTGATGCTCGCCTGCCGCGACCGCCGCCCCGTCGTCTTCGACTACCGCAAGGCGAACGCCGCGCGCCCCGAGCAGCGGCAGGTCGAGCCCTGGACCCTGGAGTGCTGGCGCGGCCACTGGTATCTCGCCGGATGGGACCGGGACCGCGCCGCCGAGCGGGTCTTCCGGCTCTCCCGGATCACCGGCCGGGTCCGGCTGCGGTCCGGCGCGTTCACCGCCGAGGTGCCCGACCACGTCACCGTCCGGGAGACCGTGGAGAGCTGGGCGGGGGAGACGGCCAACGGCACCGCCCGGATCCGGCTGCGCTCGGGCCACGGCTATCCGCTGCGGGCCAAGGCGCTGTCCACCCGGGAGGCCGGCGACGGCTGGGACGAGCTGGAGATTCCGTACGGGCACGGCCTGGACGCCTGGCTCGTGGAGTTCGGCCCGGACGTGGTGGTACTGGCGCCCGAGGAACTGCGGGCGGATGTCGTGGACCGGCTGCGCGCGGTCGCCAAGGGCTGAGGGGACGGATCTACTTCATCATGGCCGGAAACGCCATTGACCAGACCCGGCGGATGCTCTCCCTGGTGACGTATCTGCGCGAGCGCCCCGGCGCCCGCGTCGCCGACGTCGCCCGGGCCTTCGGCATCAGCGAGGACGAGCTGATCGCCGACCTGGATGTGCTGCCGCTGTGCGGCACCAGCTTCCGCGGCGGCGATCTGATGGACATCGACACCGACGGCGAGCGGATCTGGTGGCACAACCCCGATGACGTGGCCGAGCCGCTGCGGCTGGCCGCCGACGAGGCCACCGCGCTGCTGGTCGCCGCCCGCGCCGTCGCCACCCTCCCCGGGCTGCGCGAGGGCGACCGGGACGCGCTGCTGCGGGCCACCGCCAAGCTGGAGGCCGCGGCGGGCGAGGCGGCGGGCGCCAGCTCCCGGCTCTCGGTGATCTTCGAGTCGGAGGGCGGGGTCTTCGCCGACGTCGACCGCGCCATCTCCGAGCGCCGCAGGCTGTGGCTGCGCTACTACTCACCCGCGCGTGACGAGGTCACCGAGCGCGAGGTCGACCCGATCCGGCTCTTCGCCGTCGGCCGCACCTACATGGAGGCGTGGTGCCGCCTCTCCGAGGCGCGGCGGACCTTCCGGCTGGACCGGGTCGTGGAGATCAAGCTGCTGGACGACGCGTCCGATCCGCCGCCGATCGAGCTGCGCGACCTGTCGGAGCTGTCGTCCGCGCTGGTGCAGACCGGCGCCGAGGACCCCGAGGTGGTCGTCGAGGTCGGCCCCGGCGGGCGCTGGGTCGCCGAGTACTACCCGCACGACAGCGCCGATGAGCTGCCCGACGGCGGCCTCCGGATCACGCTGCGCGCGCCCGATCCCGGCTCGCTGCGGCGCCTGGCGCTGCGGCTGGGCAGGGACGGCAGGATCGTCTCGCCGCGGGAGCTGGCGGACAGTGCTCGGGACGCGGCGCGGCAGGCGCTCGCGGCGTACGGTGAGTGAAGGGACGCACACAGTGACCGCACGGGGGAGTGCCACGTCGGTGATCTTCAAGGCAGCCTGTCCGCAGTGCCGCGGCCGGTTCGAGCTGGCCGCGGGCGCCCTGCGGCTGGCCATCGGGGCCAGCCACCGCACCACCTTCTACTCCTTCACCTGCCCCGACTGCGGAACCGCGGTGCGCAAACCGGCGGGGGAGCGGATCGTGGAGCTGCTCACCGGCGGCGGGGTGCGTACACTGCGGCTCCACTCCACCGTCTAGGCTCTGCCGCATGCTCTGGCCGATGCTCGCCCTCGCCCTCGCCTTCTGCGGAATCGCCGTTCTCGCCGTGCTCTCGGTGCGGGTGTACGCGGAGGTCCGCAGGCTGGCCCGGCAGGTGTCGGCCAGCTCGGAGCGGATCACCCGGGCGGCGGAGGACCTGGAGCGGGCCTCTGCTCCGCTGGGGTCAACCGTCGACGCGCTGCGTCGGCAGTGAGGGCCACGCTGCGTCGGCAGTGACAGCTGCTCCAGGTCGGCGATGACGGCCGCCGCTGACGGGCGCTCTGCTGCCGCACAGCCAAGCGGGGTACGCTGACAATTCGTGGCCCCGGAAACGAGGCGGAGGGCCGCAACCCGGAGTCCGCACGGGGATTGCTTACGGTTTACCCCCGCGCGCTACGATCGCTGACAGCACGGCTGCCGGACATCTGTCCGACCGGTCGGGCAGCCCCACCCCCAGCCGCCTCGGTGAGAAGGTAGACGCTTATGCTGTTCGGAAAGATCGGCGTTCCCGAGATTCTCCTCATCCTTGTCGTCGTGCTGCTGCTGTTCGGTGCCAAGAAGCTTCCGGACATGGCGCGCTCGCTGGGCAAGTCGGCCCGGATCCTCAAGAGCGAGGCGAAGGCCATGAAGTCGGATGGCCAGCAGCAGAGCGCACCGGCCGACCCGCCCCACCCCGGTCAGGACGACGCCACTCACCGCACCATCCAGGCCGCGCCCGGAGACGTGACCAGCTCGCGCCCGGTGTCGGAGCCGAGCGACACCACCAAGCGCTGACCCAGGGCCACTTGAAGGCGGCGCGAAGGGCCGCCACCGGACGCACGAGATGAGGACGTGGGTTGCTCAAGTCTGCCCGCAAGAAGGAGAAGGACCCCGAGGGGCGGATGCCCCTGGCTGAGCACCTGCGTGAGCTGCGCAACCGGTTGCTCAAGTCGGTCCTGGCGATCTGCGTGGTCACGATCGTCGCGATGTTCTACTACAAGGACATCGCCCAATTCCTGATGCAGCCGGTGCTGGACGCCGTCGGCTGTGGCGGGGTCTCGCTGTCCGATCTCTCGGGCAACGGGAGCAAGGGGCACGATTGCGCCTACTTCACCGTGAACGGTCTGCTGTCGCCGTTCACGATCATGCTGAAGGTCGCGTTCACGACCGGGCTGGTAGTGGCCACCCCGATCTGGCTCTACCAGCTGTGGGCCTTCCTCGCACCCGGGCTGCACCGCAACGAGAAGAAGTACGGCCTGTTCTTCGTCGGGCTCGGCGTACCGCTCTTCGTCTGCGGCGCGTACTTCGCGTACATGATCCTTCCGACCAGCGCCAAGGTCCTTCTCGGCTTCACCCCGGAGGGGGCCAACAACCTCCTCCCGCTGGACGACTTCCTCGATCTGCTCGCCCGGATGATCGTCGTCTTCGGACTCGCCTTCGAGCTTCCGCTGCTGCTGATCCTGCTGAACTTCACCGGCGTCCTCACCGGGCGCCGGATGCTCGGCTGGTGGCGCGCCATGATCATGGGGATCACGGTCTTCGGCGCCATCGCCACTCCCAGCACCGACCCGATCGGCATGTTCGCCCTGGCCGGGCCGGTCGTCGTGCTCTACTTCGGCGCCGTCGGCGTCGCCCTGCTCAACGACCGGCGCAAGGCGCGCCGCCGGGAAGCCGACCCGGACTTCGGGCTGAGCGACGACGAGGCATCCCAGCTGGATCTGACCCCCGAGGCCGTGGCCGCGCCCAGCGCCAGGCCGGAGCTCACCGACGGGGACGACTCCGGCCCCACGCGGCGCAACGGCTACGACGACGTCACGTAGCCGTATCCGGCCGTGCGCCGCCGTATCCGGCATATCCGGCCGTACCCGGTCATACCCGCCCGCCTGTGGCCGCCCCTCCGGCGGCCCGGCGGGCGGCTTGCCGAGCGGCCCGGTCCGGCGGGCCGAACAAAGCCCCGATAAAGATCGCGTGCGCTGTCGGAGGTGGCCGGTAGGCTCGTAGATACGATGACCGACGAGCTATCTCCCGCCGAGCGCTATGCGGCGTCCCGCACCCGGGCCGCCGAGCAGGCCACCGCGCTGGCCCCCTTCCGCGAGATGTACGACTTCGAGCTGGACCCGTTCCAGATCGAGGCGTGCAAGGCCCTGGAGAGCGGCAAAGGTGTGCTGGTCGCCGCTCCCACCGGCTCGGGCAAGACCATCGTGGGCGAGTTCGCCGTCCACCTGGCGCTGACCCAGGGCCGCAAGTGCTTCTACACCACGCCCATCAAGGCGCTGTCGAACCAGAAGTACACCGACCTGGTGAAGCGCTACGGCGCCGACCAGGTCGGCCTGCTCACCGGGGACAACAGCGTCAATTCCGAGGCCCCGGTGGTGGTGATGACCACCGAGGTGCTGCGGAACATGCTCTATGCCGGTTCCCAGTCGCTGCTCGGCCTCGGCTATGTGGTGATGGACGAGGTCCACTACCTCTCCGACCGGTTCCGCGGCGCCGTGTGGGAGGAGGTCATCATCCACCTCCCCGCGTCGGTGACACTGGTGTCACTCTCCGCGACCGTCTCCAACGCCGAGGAGTTCGGCGACTGGCTGGACACCGTCCGCGGCGACACCGAGGTCATCGTCTCCGAGCACCGCCCGGTGCCGCTGTGGCAGCACGTGCTGGCCGGACGCCGGATGTACGACCTGTTCGAGGAGAAGCACGGCCAGGACGGCGACCAGGGCGGACGCCGCGAGGTCAACCCCGATCTGGTCCGGCTGGCCCGGATGGAGAACAGCCGCCCCTCCTTCGGCCGCGACAAGCGCCGCGGCCGCAATATGCGCGAGGCGGACCGAGAGCGCGAGCGCCGTCAGCGCACCCGGATCTGGACCCCCGGCCGGCCCGAGGTGATCGACCGGCTCGATGCCGAGGGGCTGCTTCCGGCCATCACCTTCATCTTCAGCCGGGCCGGCTGCGAGGCCGCCGTCCAGCAGTGCCTCCACGCGGGGCTGCGGCTCAACGACGAGTCGGCCCGCTCCCAGGTGCGGGCCATCGTCGAGGAGCGCACCGCCGGGATCCCCGACGAAGACCTCCATGTGCTGGGGTACTTCGAATGGCTGGAGGGCCTGGAGCGCGGCATCGCGGCCCACCACGCCGGAATGCTCCCCACCTTCAAGGAAGTCGTCGAGGAGCTCTTCGTCCGCGGCCTGGTCAAGGCGGTCTTCGCCACCGAGACCCTCGCCCTGGGCATCAACATGCCCGCCCGCTCGGTGGTGTTGGAGAAGCTGGTCAAGTGGAACGGCGAGCAGCACGTCGACATCACCCCCGGTGAGTACACCCAGTTGACCGGCCGTGCCGGGCGGCGCGGTATCGACGTCGAGGGCCATGCGGTGGTGCTGTGGCAGCGCACCATGGACCCCGCGGCGCTCGCCGGGCTGGCCGGCACCCGTACGTATCCGCTGCGCTCCTCCTTCAAACCGTCGTACAACATGGCGGTCAACCTGGTCTCCCAGTTCGGGCGGCACCGCTCGCGCGAGCTGCTGGAGACCTCCTTCGCGCAGTTCCAGGCCGACAAGGCGGTCGTCGGGATCTCCCGTCAGGTGCAGCGCAACGAGGAGGGCCTGGAGGGCTACCGCGCCTCCATGACCTGCCACCTCGGCGACTTCGACGAGTACGCGCGGCTGCGCCGCGAGCTGAAGGACCGCGAGACCGAACTGGCCCGGCAGGGCGCGGCCCAGCGGCGCGCGGCCGCCGCGGTCGCCCTGGAGAAGCTGCGCCCCGGCGATGTCATCCATGTGCCCACCGGCAAGTTCGCCGGGCTCGCCCTGGTGCTGGACCCCGGGCTGCCCGCCGGGCGGGTGGGCGGCCACCGCGGCATGGAGTACCACGACGGGCCGCGGCCCCTGGTGCTCACCGCCGAGCGGCAGGTCAAGCGGCTGGCGTCGATCGACTTCCCGGTCCCGGTCGAGCCGCTGGACCGGATGCGGATCCCCAAGTCGTTCAATCCGCGCAGCCCCCAGTCGCGCCGCGATCTGGCCTCCGCGCTGCGCACCAAGGCGGGCCACCACGATATGCGGCGGCACCGCAAGGAGCGCTCGCCAGCCGCCGACGACACCGAGATCAGCAGGTTGCGCGCGGCCATCCGCGCCCACCCCTGCCACGGCTGCTCCGACCGCGAGGACCACGCCCGCTGGGGCGAGCGCTACCACCGGCTGCTGCGCGACACCCGGCAGCTGGAGCGGCGCATCGAGGGCCGTACGAACACCATCGCCCGCACCTTCGACCGGATCTGCTCCCTGCTGAGCGAGCTCGGCTATCTGCGCGGTGACGAGGTCACGGACGAGGGCAGACGGCTGGCGCGGCTGTACGGCGAGCTGGACCTGCTGGCCAGCGAATGCCTGCGCGAGGGCGTCTGGGAGGGGCTGCCCCCCGCCGAGCTCGCGGCCTGTGCCTCCGCGCTCGTCTACGAGGCGCGGACGGCCGATGACGCGCTGCCGCCCAAGCTGCCCACGGGCCGCGCCAAGGACGCGCTCGGCGAGATGGTGCGCATCTGGGGGCGGCTGGATGCCCTGGAGGAGGACCACAAGATCAACCAGGCGGAGGGCGTCGGCCAGCGCGAGCCGGACCTGGGCTTCGCCTGGGCCGCCTACCGCTGGGCCTCCGGCCACGGGCTCGACGAGCTGCTGCGCGAAATCGACATGCCCGCCGGTGACTTCGTGCGCTGGACCAAGCAACTGATCGATGTGCTCGGCCAGATCGCCGCCGCTGCCCCCGAAGGCACGGTGGCGCGCAGCGCCCGCCGCGCGGTCGACGGGCTGCTGCGCGGAGTCGTGGCGTACTCCTCGGTCGGCTGAGCCCGTCGCCACCGCGGTGGGCTCAGACCGGGTCGTAGGTGAAGGGAAGGGTGTTGCTGTTGCCCGCGGGGGTGTGGAGCTGAACATTGACGGTTCCGGCCGCATGGGCCGGAGCCGTCGCCACGGCCAGGTTGTCCGAGAGGACGCTGAAGGAGGCCGGGACCCCGCCGAAGGTCACGGAGTCGGTGTACGTGAGGTTGGAACCGTTGATCGTGACGGAGTCGCCGCCGAACGACGAACCCTCGTCCGGGATCAGCGAATCGATCACCGGGGCGCCGAGATACGTGTAGTACGGGTTCCCCGGGCCCAGGGTGCTGGTGCCGCCCGGTGTGGTCACGGTGACCACGACCGTGCCGGTTCCGGGAGGAGCGGTCGCCGTCAGCTGGTTGTCGGAGATCACGGTGAAGCCGGTGGCGAGGGTGGGGCCGAAGTGGACGGCGCTCGCCAGGGCCAGGCCGCTGCCGGTGACGGTGACGGAGTTGCCGCCGGTGTCGGGACCGAACTGCGGGCTCACACCGGTGACGACCGGGGCGGCGACATAGATGTACGACAGCGGATTGCTGATGCCCCCCGGGGTGGTGACGGTCACGTTCACCACCGACGCCGGCCCAGCGGGTGCGGTGGCGGTGATCTGGGTGGCGGTGTTGGTGAGGATGGTGGCGGGGGTGGCGCCGAAGAGGACTTGGGTGGCGCCGGTGAGGTTGGTGCCGGTGAGGGTGATGGTGTTTCCGCCGGAGGTGGGGCCTGAGTTGGGGATGAGGTTGGTGAGGGTGGGGGCGGAGACCGTGGTGTAGGTGTAGGGGAGTGTGTTGCTGGTGCCGCCCGGGGTGGTGACGGTGACGTTGACGGTGCCGGCGCCAGGGGGTGCGGTGGCGGTGATCTGGGTGGCGGTGTTGGTGAGGATGGTGGCGGGGGTGGCGCCGAAGAGGACTTGGGTGGCGCCGGTGAGGTTGGTGCCGGTGAGGGTGACCGTATTGCCGCCGCCGGTGGGCCCCGAGGCCGGGCTGAGCGCGGTGAGTACCGGAGCCGCGACCGTCGTATAGGTGAAGAACACGTTCTGGGTGCTGGTGCCCGTCGGCCCCGTGACCGTGACCTTGGCCGTGCCGCTCCCCGGCGGAGTCCTCGCCGTGATCTGAGTGTTGCTCACGACGACCACATTGGTGGCGAGATTCGGGCCGAACCGGACCACGGTGGCGCCGATGAAGCCGGAACCATTGATGGTGACGGGGGTGCCCCCGGCCGGATTGCCTTGTGCGGGGCTGACGCTGGTCACTACGGGGGCCATGATGCCCTTCTCCTTCTTGAGCCGTGCGGACGGCCGTGCCCTGACCGGCGGGACGTCGGCCAGGGCACGGGGGATCGGAAATCACCGTGTGCCATGCGGGGTGCTGACTCGGGGGACGACCGTGCGGGGCGTGCCCGCGCACGGTCGGTCGATCAGGTGACGGTGAAGCCGGCGGGGCCGGATGTGCCGCCACACGTGGTGATCGTGAAGGCCCCGGCGCCCGCGGCCGCCGCGGCGGGCACCGCGGTGACGATGGACGTGGCATCGATGGGTGTGTAGGCCAGTCCCGTGAAGGCGGTGGCCGCCGAGTCGGTGAAGGTGACGTCGGTGATGCCGATGAGGCAGGTGGCGCCGGAGATGGTGGTCTCGGTCCCCGGCGCGCCCGTGGCGGGGGTCAGTGTGGCGGTGGTCAGACTCGGCGCGTTGTAGTAGTCGATCAGGGTGGCGCCCGCGCTGCCCGTGCCGCCGGCCGTGGTGACCGTGACCTGCTGGGTGTCGAAGCAGCCGGCCGGGGTGTGAGCCGGAGCGGTGACGGTGACCTGGGTGTTGCTGCCGCCGGCGGCGAACGCGACCGGCGTGAGCGCGCCCACGTTGACGGTGCCCCCGGACGCGAAGCCGGTGCCGAAGACCGTGATCGAGCCGCCGGCGGCGGGCAGGCAGGTCTCGTTCAGCCCCGTGGTCGTCGGCCGCACGATGACGAAGAACGGCACCGAGTTGGTCCTGGTCCCGTTCGACAGGTTGGTGCTGACCGAGACCTGCCCCGAGCACGGCGCGGAGGAGGGGACCACGAAGGTGACCACGGTGTTGGAGACCGCCGTCGGGCTGACGACGGCGCCGCCGAAGTTCACCGAGACGGTCGTGCCCAGCGATGTGCCGTTGATGTTGACGGTGGTGCCGACCGTGCCCTGGCTGGGGCTGAGGGAGGTGATGGGCATGAGTTTTCTCCTGTTCGATCGTCTTGCTGTGGGCGGGTGTGCCGGGAGAGGAGGGACGGGCACGTGGCCGTTGCCCGCACCGGCTTCCGTCGCGCAGAGGGGTGGAAGGGGAGACGGACCCTCGGGGGCCTGGGACGCCATGGCCTTCAGCGGGGACCGCATGACCGGTGATGGCGACTTGAGAGGGACTCGACTCGTGCCCGGGTGCCGGCCGTAGGAGGGCGAGTCATGCATGGAACGGGTCGGCGCCGAGGTCACCGTGGTGCCGAAACTCTCGCTCGATGAAAGTCAACCAAAAGAGGGATAGGTGTGGAAGGTGCGAAAAAGGCTCGAACGGAGCTCATATGACGATATGTCAAACCTTCGCGATGAACTCCCGCGAGCCGGAGTGCGCCCTCCGGGCCGCCGGATCGACGCCGGTCGCTCCGCCGCGCTTGCCCAGGCGGCACATGCGGCGGCCCCGGCCGGGTGCTCCCGGCCGGGGCCTGGGGTCGGAGGAAGTTCGCTACGGTTCGGGCAGCGCCCCGAAGGGGTGCGGGGCTGTGCCTATGTGCGGCTCCGCCGCGTGGGGGCGACCAGCCACGAGGGTGCCGCGGTCGGCCGCCTACGTGGCGCCCGCCGAGTGCGCGGCGCCCGCCGCCTACGCGGCGGCCCCGGCCGGATGCTCTCGGCCGGGGCCTGGGGTCGGAGGAAGGTCCGCTACGGTTCGGGCAGCGCCCCGAAGGGGTGCGGGGCTGTGCCAATGTGCCGGCTCCGCCGCGTGGGGGCGACCAGCCACGAGGGTGCCGCGGTCGTCCGCCTACGTGGCGCCCGCCGAGTGCGCGGCGCCCGCCGCCTACGCGGCGGCCTCCTCGGCCCCCGCGCCCTCCTGCTCCGCCTCGACCTGCTGGTTCCACTCCCGCTTCGACGCCTGCCAGCCGTCCTCGTCATGGCCGCGCCGCCAGTAGCCGGAGATGGACAGCCACTCGCGCGGGATCTGGCGCTCCAGGCGCAGATGGCGGCGGATCTCCTTCACGAAGCCCGCCTCGCCGTGGACGAAGGCGTGGATCTGCCCGGGCGGGAACTCCAGCCCCCGCACGGCCGCCACCAGCGCCTCGCCGACCGGCGCCGCGCCCCGGTGCAGCCAGTTCACCTGGACCCCCTCGTCCATGGTGACCTTGAGTTCCTCCGTCTCGTCCGCCACCTCGATGAACACGTGCACCGGCACCTCGGGCGCGCCGTCCGCCCGGCTGTCGGCGAGCCGCTCCAGCGCCGTGGCGATCGCGGGCAGGGCGCTCTCGTCGCCCGCCAGCAGATGCCAGTCGGCCTCGGCGCTGGGGGCGTACGCGCCGCCCGGCCCCATGAAGTGGATCTCCTCGCCCGGCTGGACCCGGGCGGCCCACGGTCCGGCCAGCCCTTCGTCGCCATGGGTCACGAAGTCCACCGTCAGCTCGCGGGCGGCCGGGTCCCACGCCCGCACCGTGTACGTCCGTGTGACCGGCCACTGCTCGCGCGGGAACTCGGCACGGATCCGCTCCAGGTCGAACGGCTCGGGGTAGACGGCGCCCCCGGTCGGGAAGAGCAGCTTGATGTAGTGGTCGGTCCACTCGCCCGCATGGAAGGCCGCGAGGCCGTCGCCGCCCAGGACGACCCGCACCATATGCGGGGTCAGCCGGTCGGTGCGCACCACCTGTGCGCGGTGCGGCGTGCGCGTCTTACGGGCCGGACGGTCCGCCATGGCGACCTCCCTGATCAACAAGAGTTAGGTTTACCTAACCTAACAGCTCATTCCTCAAGAGTGGACAGCAGTCTGCGCAAAGATCCGCCCAATCCCCAGCGCTCCGCCAGCGCCGCCACGGCTCCAGGGTCGCGCGGTGACCGCGGCAGCGTCGGGTCGAAAGCGGGAAGCGCCACGTCCGAGGCGACCCGCACCACCTTCGGGGCGACCTCGACATACGCCCGCGCCTCGGCCAGCCGCTTGCGCTGGGCGGGGGTCAGCTTGGCGGCGGGGTCGTCGACGGCGGCCATGATCCCGGCCAGGTCGCCATGGGCGGCCAGCAGCTTGGCCGCGGTCTTCTCGCCGACGCCGGGCACCCCCGGCAGCCCGTCGCTGGGGTCGCCGCGCAGCAGCGCCAGCTCCGCGTACCCCCGGCCGGACACTCCGTACTTCTCGCGCACGTAGGACTCGTCGACCAGCTGGAGGGTGCCCACGCCCTTGACGGGGTAGAGCACCCGCACCCCGCGCTCGTCGTCCACCAGCTGGAACAGATCGCGGTCGCCGGTGACGATGTCGACCGGGCCGGCCGCCCGGCCGGTGAGCGTGCCGATCACATCGTCGGCCTCGTAGCCCGCGGCGCCGATCCGGGCGATGCCGATCGCGTCCAGCACCTCGTCGATCATCGGGACCTGCGGGGAGAGGGTGTCCGGCACCTCCTCCTGGTCCACCCCGGCCCCCTCCGGGGCCTCCTCGGCCACCCGGTGGGCCTTGTACGTGGGGATCAGGGCGACTCGCCAGGCCGGGCGCCAGTCGAAGTCCATGCAGGCCACCAGGTCGTCCGGGCGGTGGTCCTGGACGAGCCGGGCGATGAAGTCCAGGAGTCCGCGCACGGCGTTCACCGGTGTGCCGTCGGGGGCCCGGACCGAGTCCGGGACCCCGAAATAGGCTCGGAAGTAGAGAGAGGCGGTGTCGAGGAGCATCAGGCGTCGGGTCACGATCCGACTATGCACTACCCCACCGACAGCGATCCCGAGGATAATGTGAACTGGATCACCGTTTGGTTTACGCCAAACCGATCGGGGCAGGCGCGCCCCCGGAGCGAACCCGTTCAGTGATTCAACTTTTTGCGGCGGTCAGCGGTCCGATGCCGTACCGCTCCACGACCCGCCGGCGGGGGTGGCGGGTCGCTTTTTGGTGCGATCTGAGAGGTACATGTGGCCAAATTGCGAGCCGAGCACCTGTACAAGGTGTTCGGCAGACGACCCGATGAGGCGGTGGCGCAGCTGGAAGGCGGCGCCGACCGCGAGGAGCTCCGGGCGAACGGTACGACCGCGGCGGTCGTCGATGCCTCCTTCGCCGTCGAGGCGGGCCAGATCTTCGTCGTCATGGGTCTGTCCGGGTCCGGCAAGTCCACCCTGTTGCGGATGCTGAACGGGCTGCTGGAGCCGACCGCCGGGCGGGTGCTCTTCGACGACGACGACCTGACCGCGCTCTCCCCCAAGGGTCTGCGCGAGGTCCGGTCCCGCAAGATCAGCATGGTCTTCCAGCACTTCGCCCTCTTCCCGCACCGCAGCGTCCTGGAGAACGCCGCCTACGGCCTCGAGGTGCAGGCCGTGCCGCGCGAGGAGCGCGTCCGGCGCGCCACCGAGGCGCTGGAGCTGGTGGGCCTGGCCGGCTGGGAGAAGTCCTGGCCCGATGAGCTCTCCGGTGGTATGCAGCAGCGCGTCGGCCTCGCCCGGGCCCTGGCCACCAACGCGGACATGCTGCTGATGGACGAGTCCTTCAGCGCGCTGGACCCGCTGATCCGCCGCGATATGCAGGACCAGCTGCTCCAGCTCCAGAAGCGGCTCAAGAAGACCATCGTCTTCATCACCCACGACCTGAACGAGGCCATGCGGCTCGGCGACCGCATCGCCGTGATGCGCGACGGCCGGATCGTCCAGATCGGCACCGCCGAGGACATCCTGGTCACCCCCGCCAACGACTACGTCGCCTCCTTCACCCAGGACGTGGACCGCAGCCGGGTGCTCACCGCCGGCGCGATCATGTCCGGGCCCGAGGAGGCGCTGGGCACCAAGGGCGACGACGGCGCCACGCTGCGCACCGCGCAGGACGTGCTGGCCGCCGCCCCCGCCACCGTCACCGAGGGCACCCCGATCATCGAGCTGTTCCAGCCCTGCTCGCGCAGCGGAGTCGCGGTCGCCGTCACCGACGACGCCGGCGCGCTCACCGGCGTCGTCACCCGCGCCCGGCTGCTCGCCGCCCTCGGCGAGCAGGACGGCGGGCCCGACGGGTCCCAGCCGCCGTCCGGTGGCGCTCCGAAAGCGCCCGAGACCACCAAGAAGGTGATCACCGGTGCCTAGGCTTCAGCTCGGCGACTGGATCAACTCCGGCGTCAACTGGCTCCGAGACAATCTGAGCTGGCTCTTCGACTTCATCTCCAGCGTCGTCCAGGGCATGTACGACGGGGTGAACACGGTGCTCAGCGGCCCCGAGCCGCTGCTGCTCGCGGGCATACTGGCGCTGCTCGCCTGGTGGCTGCGCGGGCTGCTGCCCGCCGTGCTCGCCTTCCTGGGATTCGCCCTCATCGACTCGATCGAGTTGTGGGGCGAGGCGATGAACACCCTCGCACTGGTGCTGGTCGCCGGTGTGATCACCATCGTGTTCGCGGTGCCGCTCGGCATCTGGGCCTCGCGCAACCGCGCGGTGAGCGCCGTGATCCGTCCGGTGCTGGACTTCATGCAGACGATGCCCGCCTTCGTCTACCTGATCCCCGGCATCTTCTTCTTCGGCCTCGGGGTGGTCCCCGGTGTCGTCGCCACCGTCATCTTCTCGATGCCCCCGGGCGTCCGCATGACGGAACTGGGCATCCGGCAGGTGGACGCGGAGCTGGTCGAGGCGGCCGACGCCTTCGGTACCCATCCGCGCCGCACCCTGCTGCGCGTCCAGCTCCCGCTGGCACTGCCCACCATCATGGCGGGCGTCAACCAGGTGATCATGCTGGCGCTGTCCATGGTCGTCATCGCCGGTATGGTCGGCGCCGAGGGCCTGGGCTCCACCGTCTTCCAGGCGATCAGCTCCGTCGACGTGGCCATGGGCTTCGAGGGCGGTATCGCGGTCGTCATCCTGGCCATGTACCTGGACCGGATGACCAGCGCGCTCAATCAGCGCGTCTCCCCGCTGGCCCGCCGCGCGCTGGCCAAGGAGAAGGCCAAGGCGCTCAGCGGCCTGAAGGTGCTGCACTGGCGCCCCGCGACCTCCGTCGCCATGGTCGGCGTCGTCGTCCTGGCGCTGGTCGCCGGCGGCATGAGCATGTTCGGCGGCGACGACGAAGGCCCCAAGGTCTCCGCCAACGTCGGCAAGGGCCAGTCGGTCAACATCGGCTACATCAACTGGGACGAGGGCGTCGCCTCCACCTTCCTGTGGAAGGAGCTCCTGGAGCAGCGCGGCTTCAAGCCCAAGGTGCAGTCGTACGACGTCGGCGCGCTGTACACCGGTATGGCCGCGGGCAACATCGACTTCGAGACGGACTCCTGGCTGCCCACCACCCACGCCTCGTACTGGTCGAAGTACAAGAGCAAGCTGGAGAACCTGGGCTCCTGGTACGGCCCCACCTCCCTGGAGGTCGCGGTCCCCTCGTACGTCAAGGGCGTCAAGACCCTGGAGGACCTCGAGAAGAAGTCCAGCACCTTCAAGAAGAAGATCGTCGGCATCGAGCCCGGTGCCGGTGAGATGAAGCTGATGCAGGACAAGGTCATGCCGAGCTATGGGCTGAACAAGAACTTCAGCCTGGTCAAGGGCTCCACCGCGGCCATGCTCTCGCAGCTGGACCGCTCCTACTCCAAGAAGGAGCCGATCGCGGTCACCCTGTGGTCCCCGCACTGGGCGTACGACAAGTACAAGCTCACCAAGTTGAAGGACCCCAAGGGCGCCTTCGGCAAGGGCGACCACATCGACTCCCTCGCGCGCAAGGGCTTCTCCAAGGAGAACCCGCAGGTCGCCAAGTGGATCAAGAACTTCAAGCTGGACGAGAAGCAGCTCACCAGTCTGGAGTCGGCGATCCAGGACGCCGGTAAGGGCAAGGAGCAGCAGGGCGTGCGCGCCTGGCTGAAGCAGAACCCGGGCATGGCCAACAAGCTCGCCCCGGTGCCCGGCGGCGCCGACCAGAAGGGCAAGGACGCGGGTGCCGCGCCGATGATCGGCTACTTCCCGTGGGACGAGGACATCGCCACCACCTACCTGTGGAAGAACGTCCTCGAGCGGCGCGGCTACAAGCCGGAGATCAAGCAGTACGACGTCGGCTCGATGTTCACCGGCATGAGCACCGGACAGGTCGACGTCGAGTTCGACGGCTGGCTACCGGTCGCCCAGAAGCAGTACTGGGACAGATACAAGAAGAACCTGGTCGATGTCGGATCGTGGTACGACAAGACCTCCCTGGAGATCGCGGTGCCGTCCTACGTCAAGGACGTGAAGTCGCTCGCCGACCTCAAGGGGAAGGCCGGTACCTTCGACGGCAAGATCGTCGGTATCGAGCCCGGGACCGGCGAGATGAAGCTCCTGAAGGGCAAGGTGCTCAAGGAGTACGGCCTGGACAAGGAGTACAAGGTCAGTGACGGTTCCTCGCCGGCGATGCTGGCCGAGCTGGAGCGGTCGTACGCCAAGAAGGAGCCGGTGGCCGTGGTCCTGTGGACCCCGCACTGGGCCTACAGCAAGTACAAGCTGACCAAGCTCGCCGACCCGAAGCAGGCGTTCGGCGCCAGCAACCAGCTCCACACCCTCGCCAACAAGTCCTTCCCGAAGAAGTTCCCCGAGTTCAACGGGTGGCTGAAGAAGTGGCACATGACGGAGAAGGAGCTGGCGAGCCTGGAGCAGGCCGTCCAGGACGCCGGTAAGGGCAACGAGGAGAAGGGCGTCCAGAAGTGGATTGACGCCAACCCCGGCATCGTCGACAAGATGGCGCCGGTCACTTCCTGACCCACCGTCCGCACCACGACACCGCGGCCCGGAGCGTGCGCTCCGGGCCGCGGTGTCGTGCTGTGCGGACCGCGCCGCGCGGGCGGCGGAAAACCGGATGACGGCCCGGGAGGCGGCCCCCTACTGTCGTATCCGTGAACGCACCTCCCGGTGCGAAGACGACGGTTACTTCGGTCGATTTGGGTTCGATTCCTAAAACACTCCGCCCGGTGCGGAGTGGGAAACACACCGTCGTCGACTGTGATCTCGGGAGGCGCGCGCACGGCATCGGAGCGCCTGGTGCGCGGGCCGCGGTTACTTCCTTTCCAGAACGGTCCGCCGCCCACTCCTGACCTCAGGCGCTGCCGACGCACCGGCGCGTCGCCTCCTCCCAATGCCCACTCGGGGGAGAGGCATGACCGCATGACCAAGTTCAACCGCGTCTTCCGGCGCGCCAGGGCCACGACGACCACCTACGAGGGCGGCGCCGCCGTCACCCGCGACAGCAAGTCCGAACTGGTGCTGCTGGCCGTGGTGAACATGGTCGGCGAGCAGACCTTCTACGAGCCCTCCGACGACCGCGACGACCGCTTCCGCGGCCTCGTCCGCAAGGTCGCCGTCGAGGACGCCGACTGGACCGTCCGCTTCATCAGCTGGCTGCGCGCCGAGGCCCTCATGCGCACCGCGTCGCTCGTCGCCGCCGCCGAGGCCGTCGCGGCGCGACTCGCGGCCGGGCTGCACGGCGGCAACCGCCCCATCGTCGACGCCGCGTGTCAGCGCGCCGACGAGCCCGGTGAGTTCCTCGCCTACTGGACCGCCCACCACGGCCGCGCGCTGCCCAAGCCGGTCAAGCGCGGCCTCGCCGACGCCGTCCGCCGCCTCTACTCCGAGCGCTCGCTGCTCAAGTACGACACCGAGAGCCACGGCTTCCGCTTCGCCGACGTCCTGGAGCTGGTGCACGCCGCACCGGACCCCGACAAGCCGTGGCAGGGCGAGCTGTTCCGGCACGCCATCGACCGCCGCCACCAGCGGGACGCCGCGCCCCCGGTCTCGCTGCGCACCCTGCGCGCCCGCACCCGGCTGACGGCCCTGCCGCGGTGGGAGCGCCGTGCCGTGCTGGAGCGGCCGGACGCCGCCGACGCCCTCCGTACGGCGGGCATGACGTGGGAGGCGCTCGCAGGCTGGCTCCAGGGGCCGATGGACGCGGCTGCCTGGGAGGCCGTGCTGCCCTCGATGGGCTACATGGCGCTGCTGCGCAATCTGCGCAACTTCGACCAGGCCGCGCTGCCGGACGCGGTCGCCGAGCGGGTCGCGGCACGGCTGGCCGACCCGGCGGAGGTGGCCCGCTCCCGCCAGTTCCCGTACCGCTTCCTGTCCGCGTACCGGGCCGCGCCTTCGCTGCGCTGGGGCCACGCCCTGGACCGGGCGCTGACCGCGTCCACGGCGGCCGTCCCGGCGCTGCCGGGCCGCACCCTCGTGCTCGTCGACACTTCCGGCTCGATGCAGGCACAGGTCTCGAGCCGTTCCCAGGTGCGCCATGTGGACGTCGGCGCGCTCTTCGGGGTCGCGCTCGCGCACCGCGGCTGCCGGGTGGACCTGGTCGGCTACGCCTCCGGGCACTTCGGCCACCGGCTGACCCCGGGCGGCTCGGTGCTCCGCGACATCGAGGCGTTCTGCGCGCGGATCGGCGAGGTCGGGCACGGCACGGAGACGGGTGCGGCGCTGCGGGCGGCGTACCGCGGCCATGACCGGGTGGTGATCGTCTCGGACATGCAGGCGTTCGCGGAGGCGCGCCCCGGCCGGTCCGTTCCGGTCTCGGAGGCCGTCCCGGCGCGGGTGCCGGTGTTCGGCGTCAACACCACCGGTTACGCGGCTACGTCCATCGACACCGGCCGGCCGAACCGGTACGAGATCGGCGGCTTCAGCGACAAGCTGTTCACGATGGTCGGGCTGCTGTCGGAGGGCCGCGGTGTCGAGGGCGGCGGCCGTGGCGTCCGTGGCGGCCGGACCGTCTGGCCGTGGGAGACGCCGCAGGAGGCGGCGTAGGGGTGGCCGAGCGTTGGGGGCGCGGGCGTTGGGGCCGCGGGTGTTGGGGTGCGGGTATGGGGGCCGTACGGCCGGGTACGCCTCGTCGCGCCGTACGGTGGAGCGATGAGCCCTCGCACTTCCGTACGGCGCGTCGTGTCCCTCGTGCCCTCGCTCACCGAGGCCGTCGCCGCCACCGCCCCGGAGCTGCTCTCCGGGGCGACCGACTGGTGCACCCATCCGCCCGGCCTCACCGCGGAGCGTATCGGCGGCACCAAGAACCCGGACACCGCCCGGATCGCCGCCCTCGCCCCCGATCTGGTGATCGCCAACGAGGAGGAGAACCGTCCCGCCGACCTCGCCGCGCTGCGCGCCGCGGGTATCGAGGTCCTGGTGACCGAAGTGCGCACCCTGGAGCAGGCGTTCACCGAGCTGGAGCGGGTCCTGGTGCGCGGCTGCGGACTGGCCCGGCCCGGCTGGCTGGACGCGGCCGAGGCCGCCTGGGCGGACGTACGGGCCGGGGGCCCGGTGCGGCACGCCGTCGTCCCGGTGTGGCGGCGTCCGTGGATGGTGCTGGGCCGGGACACCTTCGCCGGCGACGTCCTGGCCCGGCTGGGCGTACGCCACCTCTACAGCGGACATCCCGAGCGCTATCCCCGGATCCCGATCCAGGAGCTGACGGCGCGGGAGGCGGATCTGGTGGTGCTGCCCGACGAGCCGTACCGCTTCACGGCCGAGGACGGCCCCGAGGCGTTCCCCGGCCTCCCGGCGGCCCTGGTCAGCGGCCGTCACCTCACCTGGTACGGCCCCTCGCTCGCGGAGGCGCCCGCCGTCCTCACGGCCGCGCTGTCGGCGGCGCGCTGACCGTATGGGGGCCGGGCGCGGTCCGGGGGAGACGATCCGGCCCGTCCTCGCCGACCCGGACCAACCACACCGGCACCTTCACCGGAACACCTTCACCGGAACACCTTCACCGGAACACCTTCACCGGAGGACCTTTGCTGAACGTCATCGCCGTACCCATGGCGCCCGAGGCGGCCCGAGCGGTCCGCGACCGCCCCGACGCGCTGATCGCCACCCCGCTCCCGGACGACGCCGAGGTGCGGGGCGACTGGATCGGCGCGCCCGGCGCACACGGCGGCGCGGTGATCTATGTGCACGGCGGCGGGTTCGCCCACACGATGCCCGAGGCCGAGCGGATGATGGCCTATCGGCTGTCGAAGGCGACCGGACGCCCGGCCCTGCGGGTGGACTACCGGCTGGCGCCCGAACACCCCTATCCCGCGGCGCTCGAGGACGTGCTGGCCGCCTGGCGCGGTGTGCTGGACGAGGGTGTCCCGGCCGCCGAGGTCGTGCTCGCCGGGGAGTCGGCCGGCGCCACGCTGGTGCTCTCCGCCCTGCTGGAGATCGAGCGGACCGGCGGTCCGCGGCCCGGTGCCGCGATCGCGGTCTCACCCATCACCGACTTCGCCCTTACGGGTGCGTCGATCGCCGCCAACGACGGTAAGGACGTGCTGAGCCGGGCCGCCCTCGATTCCCTCAGCGCCCAGTACCTGGCCGACGCGGCCGCCGACCATGCCCCGCAGTCACCGCTGTACGGGGACCCGCGCGGGCTGCCGCCGCTGCTGATCGCCGTCGGCACGGACGAGGCGCTCCTGGACGACGCGCGCCGCTTCGCCGAGGCGGCCGACGCCGCCGGGGTGAGCGTGCGCCTGGAGGAGTACGAGGGCATGCCGCACGCCTTCCACCTCTCCGAGCCGGGCGAGGTGCTGCTGGACCGGATCGGCCGGTGGCTCGCCGACCCGGTCCGCGTCTTCACCGTCAGCGACCCGGACGCGGGCCCCTACGCGCTCACCGGCGGCCCCGACGGCGCCCTGTGGTTCACCTTGGTCCACCAGGGCGCGATCGGCCGCAGGGACGCGGACGGCCGGACCGCCGTCCACCCCGCCGGAGCCAAGCCGACGGTGATCGCCCAAGGGCCCGACGGCGCCCTGTGGTTCAGCGAGTACGGCACCCACCGCATCGGCCGGATCGCGGTGGACGGCACGATCTCCTCCTTCGCGCCGCCGACCGCCGACGGCGGGCCGTACGGGATCGCCGCGGGCCCGGACGGGGCCATGTGGTTCACGCTGTCGGCCGCCGACCGCATCGGGCGGATCACCACGGACGGCGACATCACCGAGTACCCCGCGCCCGGAGCCTTTCCGTCCGCCATGGCGGCGGGGCCCGACGGCGCGATGTGGTTCACCCTCAACCAGGCCAACGCCATCGGCCGGATCACCATGGACGGCCGGACGGCCGCCCACCCCCTGCCGACCGAGGCCGCCGCGCCGGTCGGCCTCGCCCAGGGGCCGGACGGCGCCCTGTGGTTCACCGAGATCGGCGCGGGGCAGATCGGCCGCATCACGGTGGACGGGACCGTCACCGAGTACCCGCTGCCCGACCGCCAGGCCCGGCCGCATGCCATCACCAGCGGTCCGGACGGGGCGCTGTGGTTCACCGAATGGGGCCGCGGCGGGGTCGGGCGCATCACCACGGACGGCCGGATCACGGCGTACGACCTGCCCCGGGCCGACTGCGAACCGCACGGCATCGCCGCGCACGACGGCGCGCTGTGGTGCGCCCTGGAGACGGGAGCCCTGGCCAGGATCGACGTACCCCGTTGACCGCCGGGGTGGGGCGGGGGCCTAAGCCCCCGTCCCACCCCCATCGCCCTCAGCCGTCCACCGAGCAGCAGGAGTCGCGCCGCAGCAGCCGTCCCACCTCCAGCCACTCATCCGCCGACTTCCCGTGCGGCGCCGCCGCGGCACCGGCCCCCGGGAAGGACTCGACCAGCTCGCGCTGCTCGTACGGCACCCCGCCCCGCAGCACCGACACCGTACGTACCAGCGTGTCGAAGTCCGTGAAGGGATCGCCGTCCACGACGGTCAGGTCGGCCAGCTTGCCGACCTCCAGGGTGCCCAGGTCGCCGTCGGCGCCGAAGGCCCGCGCCGGGAGGACGGTCGCCGTGCGCAGCGCTTCCTCCGGCGACAGCCCGAACCGGTGCAGGGCGCGCAGCGCCATGTGCAGATGGAGGCCCACCGGAACCAGCGGCTGGTCCGTCCCCAGGGCCACCACCCCGCCCCTGGCGAGGATCCGCTGGTAGACCCCGATCTCTGTGCGCAGCGTGTTCAGCTGGTCCGCGGTCGGGGGCGCCCCGGCGAGCTGCCGTACGAGCGCGGTGTCCCACGGCGGCATCAGCCGGGTGACCCGCTCGTCCTCGGCCAGCGAGGGGTCCGCTCCGACCAGCGGCGAGGCCGTGAACGGCGTGGCGATGAGCCGGAAGTCGGAGGTCGCGGTGTAGATCTCCGTCAGGTCCTGCTGGGAGTGGCCGGTCGCCGTCGTGGCGTGGCCGTACTCCAGCCGCTGGGTGGCCTGTAGATGCGACGTCAGGTCCTGCCCGAGCTGTATGCCGGGTGAGCACAGATGGCTGCCGGTGCGCACGCCGAGCCGCTCATGCGCGAACCGGGCCGCCTCCTCCATGATCCAACCCGGTGCGCGCACATAGGTCTTGACGAAGTCCCAGTCGAGCGCGGCACCGCGCGCCAGGGAGCGCCGCAGACCGTCGCGGGTGCGATGCGCCCGGCCCATGCTGTACGCCACGCGCGGCCCGTCCAGCAGCTCACCGGTGGCCAGCAGCCGCGGCCCGGCCAGGGCGCCCGCCGCGACGGCCTCCCTGAGGCGCGCCTGCTCATAGGCGAACCCGCCGAGGGAGACCGCGGTGGTGATGCCGTACGCGAGCTGGAGGGCGGTCTGACGGCCGCCATAGGTGTACTGCCAGGGGTGGGTATGGGCGTCCCACAGCCCGGGGATGACGGTGCGGCCGGAGGCGTCGACGCGCCGCTTGGCGGGCCGCCCGCCCCGGTGCGCCTCCACGGCCGCGATGCGTCCGCCGCGCACCACGATGTCCACGTCCTCGCGTACCGTGCCGCCCTTACGGCCATCACCACCGGCACCGCCCTCGCCGCCGGTGCCGTCCCAGAACCGCCCGGCGTGGACGACGGTGTCCGCGGGGCGCGGCCGCCGGTGCTCCAGCGGGATACGGACCGTCCGGGCGGTGCCGCTCTTGACGTCCAGCAGCCGCAGCCGGCCCGCCGACAGATACAGGACGCTGCGGGAGTCCCCGGACCAGGAGGGGTGATCGGCGGCCTCGTCGGTCAGCCGGCGCGGCGCGCCGTCGGGGGTGCCATCCGCCCTCACCGGCAGCAGCCACAGGGCGGACTCGACGATGAGCGCCATATGGCGGCCATCGGGGGACCAGACCGGTCCGGAGTCATAGCGGTCGGAGAGGGAGGTGTGCGGGGCGACGGCATGCTGCACAGCCGCACCCGTACTGGTGTCGATCACCCGGATCAGGTTGTAGCCCTCGCGGAACCGCTGGTTCAGCCGATTGCGATCGCACAGGGCGACATAGCGCCCGTCGGGCGACCAGCTCGGCCGGCCGGGCAGCCCTCCGGCGCCCATCGGCGCGGCGAGCACGCGTTCCGTACCGGCGTCGAGATCGCGCAGAACCAGGTTTCCCGACATGTCGACACTGACGAGCCGCTTGCCGTCGGGGGAGAGCGCCGGATGCACCCGGCCGCCGGAGGCCAGCACGGTCTCCTTGCCCGAGGCGAGGTCCCGGCGGCGCACGGCCAGCAGCCCGTCGCGGTCGTCCGCGTACACCAGGGCGCGTCCGTCGGGCGTCCAGGTGGGAGCCAGCAGATACCGGGTGGGGGCCGCCCGTACGACCCGGCGCGGGGCCCGGCCGCCGGAGACATCGGCGACCCAGAGGGAGTTGAGGGCGGCGAAGGCCACCTTACGGCCGTCGGGGGAGAGCGCGGGCAGATGCAGCCCGCGCACCGGCCGCACCCCGCCACCGTCGAAGTCGTACCGCTTGACGCGGTACCGGGGCCGGTCGACGGGGAGGGTGCCGGAGAAGGGGATCTCCTCGTACGCGAGCGCCTTACGGTCGGCATCCGCACCGGCGCCCCCTGCCCGGGAGGCGCCCTCACCGGCAGCGTCTCCCCCGGCGCCGGACCGCGTCGCCGACGGCAGCCGGAACACCCGGAACCGCCCGTCCACGGTGAGCAGCAACTCGTCCCGCGACACCCAACGGGGCGGCACGGGCTGCACATCGCCCGCGATCGCCACCGGCTCCCCGTCCACGACCAGCGTGCAGGAGGCGGCGGGAGCGGCCGTGGTGCGCAGATAGGCGAGATGGCCGCCCGCCGACACCGACGGCGTCATCACCTGGGCGCCGGCGGTGGGATCGGTGCGCTCGGCCGTGACCGGTCCGGTGCCGTCGGCCCGTACGGAGGCGACCGTACGAGCGCTCAGCGCCGTCCCGGCGAGCGCGCCGCGCACGAACAGCACCCGCTCGCCGTCCGCGGACCAGGCCGGGTCGAAGTCCTCCCAGGCCCCGCCCTGGAGCGGCCCGTCCTGGCCGTCCACCCCCGTGAGCCGGGTCAGCTCACCGCTGGCGACCTCCAGCACCCAGATCCGGTACGGGCTGCCCGCCACGGGGTCGCCGCCGCGCTCGGAGGCGAAGGCGATCCGGGTGCCGTCGGGCGACCAGGCCGGACCGCGGTCATCCCATGGACCGTCCGTTCGCTGCCGCAAACCGGAGCCGTCGGGGCGCAGCGTCCAGACATGGAATCCGCCGCCCCGGTAGGCGCAGACGGCCAGCAGCTTTCCGTCGGGGGAGTACACCGGCCGGGTGGGCTCCAGATCGGCCGGTGTGAGCGCCACGGCCTCGCCGCCCTTGCGGGCCACCGACCACAGGACGTTCTGGACCTCGGCGATCAGGCGGTCGCCGGACGGGGAGAGGGTCGCCGCGCCGTTGGTGGCGGCGGTGAAGGAGAGCGCACCCGCCCGGGTCGGCGCGGCGGCGGCCGCCTCGAGGGGCAGGGTGGCGGCGGTGGCGGCGGCGGTTCCCACGGCGGCGGCCTGGAGAAAACGCCGCCGCGACAGGGCGAGAACATCTGCCGAGGCGGGGGAATTCGAGCCGGTGGAGTTGGGGGAGCTGGTGGGGAGCGAAGCGTCGTGCGAGTCCAACGGTCCTCCTGGAGCAAGGGAGTTGTATGGATCGGCAGTCGATACGCGGTACCAAGCGGCTGATCGTTACACACCCCGCGCCCCGGAGGACAGGGCGTCGATCCCCTTGGCTCGCGGGCCCGGCAAAGAGAGAGTGGGCTTCCATGCGCACAAGATCCATTCGCACCGGATCGACGCGCACCCGGATCGATTTGAGCAAGGAGATGAGACGGCATGTCCGACGGCGGTATCACCCACCGCACCGACCATCTGCCCATGTCCGACGGCGTGGGGGTCGTGACCTACAGCTGGCTGCCGGAGAACGGCGCCGTGCGCGCGATCGTCCAGATCGCCCACGGCGCCGCGGAGCATGCCCGGCGCTACGACCGGTTCGCCCGCTTCCTCGCCGCCCACGGCTATGCGGTGATCGCCTCGGACCACCGCGGCCACGGAGCCACCGCCGATGCGACGGGCGGCTTCGGCGTCGTGGGCGAGGAGGGCGACGGCTGGCGGGCGATCGTCTCGGACCTGCGCACCATCGGCGACCGCGCGCGGGCCGCGCACCCCCGTGCGCCCCTGATCCTGCTCGGCCACAGCATGGGCTCGATGCTGGCCCGCGACTGCGCCCAGGAGTATGGCGAGGAGCTGGCCGGGCTGATCCTCTCCGGCACCTTCCGCTCACTCCCGGGCACCGAGACCGAGGAGGCGCTGGCGGGCATCGCGCGGGAGATCGCGGAACGGGGCCGGAACGGAGCGTCCACCTTCACCCCGACCCTCTTCGCCTCGTTCAACGACCCGTACGAGCGCCTCCAGGACCGGACGGGCTTCGAGTGGCTCTCGCGCGACGCGGCGGAGGTGGCCATGTACGCGGCGGACGAGCGGTGCGGCTTCGCGTTCAGCGCCGGGCTGTCCCAGGACTGGGTCCGTGGCGTCCGTAAGATCAACGACCCGCACCACCAGGCCCGTATCCCGGCCGCGCTGCCGGTGCATGTGGTGGTGGGCACCGAGGACCCGTGCAACCAGGGGATGACGCTCGTCTACGAACTCCTGGAGGACTTCCGCTACGGCGGCACGCGGGAGCTGACCTGGAAGGGATACCAAGGGGCCCGGCACGAGATCCTCAACGAGACCAACCGGGACGAGGTCCAGCAGGACCTGCTGACGTGGCTGGAAAAACACATCTGAACCACCAGCCGGCACGGGCCCGAACCTCTCCTCACCCCCTCACCCCCTCACCGCAGAAAGGCGGAGATCCGCGCCCGCAGCGATGCCGGGTCCAGCCCCTGCCCCGCGAGATGCTCGTCGATCGTGCCGTAGCGGCGCAGCTCGCGCCGGGGAATGCCCAGGCCGAGCACCCGATGCGGGCGATCGGCGAGCGCGTCGTTCACGGCGGCGGTCGAGGTACCCGAGAGATAGGGCTCGACCAGCACGACGTCGCCCACTTCGCCGATCGCGGTGCGCACCGCCGGCGCGTCAAAGGGCCGCACGGTCGTGGCGTAGAGCACGGTGACGTCCAGCCCCGCGACGGCCGTAAGGACGCCATCGAGCATCGGCCCGACCGCGATCACCACACCGCGGCGCCCTCCCCGTACGGTCAGGAAGCGGCCGGGGGCGATGTCGCGCGGGGCGGAGTTGGAGTGCGCCGACAGCCGTACGTACACCGAGTCGTCACCGGCGGCCGCCGCGTCCCGCAGCAGGGTCTCGGCCTCGTCCGGATGGCCGGGCACATGGACGGTCCAGCCGTCGAGCGTGTCCAGCAGGGCCACATCGCCGGGCGCCATATGGGTGTACCCGCCCGCCGGCCAGTCGTACGAACCGGCCGCGCTCACCAGCACCCCGCCCACGCCCTGATGCCCGAAGTCCAGCTTGACCTGCTCAAAGGGCCGCTCGATCAGAAAGCTGGCAAAGGTGTGCAGAATCGGTCGCATCCCGGCCAGGGCCAGTCCACCGCCGACGCCGACCAGCAGCTGCTCTCGGATGCCGACATTGATCACCCGGTCGGGATGCGCCCGGGCGGCGTCCATGAAGCCGTCCTTGCCGATCTCGGCCAGCACGACGGCCAGCCGGGGATCGTCGTCCAGAAGACGGGAGACGACGGAGGCGAAACGCTCACGCATGGTGTCCATGAGAACAGTCCCTCTCACACTGGAATCGCATCAGACCTTGGCCTCGACCCGGGCCACCACGACATGCGGCCGCCCCGGGTGCGGCGCGGTGTACGCCTCGTACAGCGCCTGGTGATCACGCCCGTCCACGGTCGCCGTGGACCACCCCGCGGCCTCGAAGCGCGCGGCGATGCCCCCGGGCCGCCCATGGCTGGCGGAGGCGTTGTCGACAACGACCGCGTGCAGCCGCTCCAGCCCCACGGCCCCGGCGTACGCGATCGCCTCGTGATTGCTGCCCTCGTCCAGCTCGGCGTCCCCGATGAGCACCCACACCGCGGCCCCGGAGAGCCCCCGCGCCCGCAACCCGAGCGCACTCCCCACAGCCAGCGGCAACCCGTGCCCGAGCGACCCACTGCTGATCTCGACCCCCGGCACCAGCACCCGATCCGGATGGTGCCCCAGCGGCGAGTCATACCCCCCGAACCCCGCCAGCAGCGACTCGGGGAAGAACCCCTTGGCGGCGAGCACGGCGTAGTACGCCATCGGCCCATGCCCCTTGGACAACAAGAACCGATCCCGCTCCGGCGCATCCACCCCCTCCGCCGAAACCCGCAGCACACGGTCGTAAAGCACCCAGACCACGTCCAGCGTCGAGGTGGCGGCCGGCCCGTGCTTCTCGTCCCCGGTCATCAGGCTCATCAGCCGAGGAAGATCGTCATACCCATACCCGGTGTGAACGTCGGTGAAGGTCATGCTGCGAGCGTGCAACCTAAACCAAACTTCAAGTCAAGCCCCCGCCCACACGCCCCGCCCACCTGCCCCCGCCCCCACCCCCACCCCCACCATCCTCGCGCCCTCTGGCTAACAATGCGCGATGACCCGACCCCGCAAGGTGAACACCCCAGCTGGTCACGCCGGACTCCCGATCTTCACCCGGGGTGGCAGCGACCACCCCCTGAAGTGCGGTATTGTTCTTCATGCGCGGTCGGCGAGGGAAAGCCCAAGCCGCACGAGCACCGGGACGTGGCGCAGCTTGGTAGCGCACTTGACTGGGGGTCAAGGGGTCGCAGGTTCAAATCCTGTCGTCCCGACGGTGTTATTGCAGGTCGGAGGCCGTTTCCGCCGGAAGGCGGGGGCGGCCTTTTTGGTTGGTGGTCGTTGGGTGGTCGTAGATCGGGCCGGGGGACACGCTTCTGGTCCTGACTTTGTTTCATGCTGCTTGTGTGTAGTGGTCGCTGTGTGGCTGGCTTCGTGGGGCGGGTGGGCTGGTGGTCGTTGTGTGGTCGTAGCGCTTTTCCTCGCGGTCGAGCTGTTGGGCGATGGCGTCGACGGCTTGGCGGGCTGCGGGTTTGGTGAGGTGGCCGTAGATGTTGGCCGTGGTGGAGATTGTGGAGTGGCGCAGGGTTTTCGAGACGATGGTCAGCTCGACGCCATGGGTCAGTGCCAGGGTTGCGGCGAGGTGGCGGAGGTCGTGGACGCTGGTGCGTGGGACGCCTGCCTGGCGGGCTAGGTAGTGGAAGTGGTTGAGGACGTACTCGGGGTGCAGTGGGCGTCCGTCTTCGCGGTGGAAGACGAATCCGCCTCCCGGGGGTGCTGCTGGGTCGCTGGCTGTGCGGTGCTGGGTTTTGCGGTGGGTGAGGATCGCGTGGATGCGGGGTGAGAGGGCGACCCAGTCGCTGCTCTTGCGGGTCTTCGGGCGGGTCAGGGTGAGCTTGTTGTTGTCGATCGCCGAGAGGGTCCAGCGGACGTAGATGGTGCGTGAGCCGAGATGGACGTCGTCCCAGTGCAGGCCGAGGGCTTCGCCTTTGCGGAGGCCGGTGCCGATGAGGAACTCGATCAGGTCGGCGAAGTCCGGATCGTTGGTGTGGCAGTGGCGTAGGAAGCGGATCGTCTGGGCTGGGGTCCAAATGGTGCGTTCGCCGGAGGCCGGGCGGGGGACCACGGTGGGCCGGACGACGTTGGTAGGGAGTCGGTGCTGGCGGACGGCGTCGCCGATCGCGCTGGAGAGGGTGGCGAGGATGTGCCACACAGTGGGGCGTCCTCGTCCGGCGGCGAGCTGGGCCAGTACGAAGTGGTGGATGTGTTCGTAGGCGAGCTCGTCCAGGCGGATCGGGCCGAGGGCCGGGATCAGGTCGTGGTGGACGTAGTCGCGGTAGCGGACCCATGTGGTGGCCTTGAGCCGCAGCCGCTTGGCCGTGAGCCACTGGATCAGGTAGTCGGCGACGGTCTGGTTCGGGTCGGCGCTGATGCCGATCCGGCGGCCGGCACGGTAGCGGTGCAGGGCGGTGCGGGCGTCGCCCTCGGTGGGGAAGCCGCCGCGGCGCACGGTGCGGTTGTGCCCGCCGGGCTCGGTGGCGGGAAGGTCGACGGCGAAGGTCCAGGTCCCGTGCGCGGGATCGGAGATCAGCTGGGGGCAGTGGACGCCGAGCTGGCGGCGCTGCTCGTCGCGGCAGCCGCAGCGCCGGTAGACGCGCCCCACGGTCTCGTGGGCGCGCATGACGATCACCTTCTACGGCGACAAGGAATTGTTGCGGCATGTCCATTGTGAATCGCGGCTAGGGAGAATGGAAATTCCTTACGACCACAATCCGACCACCCGGGTCCTGATCCGCGGCCTGACCAGCGGCGATCCCTTTACTTTCCCCACAGGTGCGGTGGATCCACTGTCTGGGCCTGGCACGAGCAGAAAAAGTGTGCCAAGCGGCTCGGCCACACTCAGAAGCAGGTGTCACGTTCGAGCGCCCGAGCCAGGCACATTCCAACAGCCAGGCCCCCGCGGGGACACGCTCGCGGGGGCCAGCTCGTGCCTGGCAGCCCAAGTGACGGGGCCCTGCTCAGTCCTCCTGATCCATCACTGGCAGGCGCAAGATCGCTTATCAGGGCGGATCGGTGTGCGGGGTCGGCCTGTCCGGCGGGTGCCGGATTGAGAAGACGATCAGCCATCGGAAGGACATGCCCCGGACCGACAGGCGCGGATCATGACGAAGGCTATCGGGCCGACCCCGCACACAATCACTCTGCTGCATTCCAGTGGCTATTGCAACCCATATGCAATAAGCCGGGGTCGACGGCCACGGCTGATGGCGAAGCCGGTGGCGCCCCCACGGCACCGGCGGACAGTTCCGGTCCTGTGCTCCTCGAAGCTGCGTCCGTCATCTCGCCGTCGGCTGTGGCGATGGGGGGGCTTGCCGCCGAGGCCCAGAAGACTCGCCGTTCCCGGAACCTCGCCTGGCGACGTGGCGACTCCCGGGGGCGGCGCACGTCAGACCCACTGCATGGAGCGGTCCTGGAGGTGCTGGCCACGTGCCCGCGAGCCGCTGGCGCCGAAGACCACGACGGGGGGCGGGGCGTGCGAGGGCTGCGAGGTCGTCCTTGAGCAAGAGGGTGATCTCACCGCAGCGGATGAACAGAGCACCGGCCGGGATCGCGGCGTGGGCGGCCAGGCTGAGCGTGGCCATATCGGTGGCCGCCGCGGGCGCGGCCGATCCGCAGGGCACGGGCGTATGAGGGGCGGCCTGCCGCCTCTCCGTACGGCGGCGTGCCCAAGGACATGTCAGGTGCCCGCCCCGTCGCCTTCGGCGGCCGAGGCGCGCAGCCCCGTGCCGCGACGGAACACGTCACCTTAATGCGAACTTCTCGCAGTTGCAGATGATATGCAACAATCGCTGCCCGGCGACGGCATGTACATGAGGGAACGGTGTGGCGATGGTGCGTAGTACGAAGGGTCGGATCGCCTCGATAGCGGCAACGGCCGTGCTCATCGGGGTGCCGGCGTGTTCGGCGCCGGGCGACGGTGGCAGCGACTCGGATGCGGGTGCCTCGCTAGCGGTGGGCATCGCGTACGAGCCCGAGACGCTCAGCCCGCTGCTCGGATACGGCAAGGACGGCAGCTCGAAGATCTTCGACGGACTGCTCACCCAGAATGCCGACTTGGAACTGAAGCCCGCACTCGCCACCACGTTGCCGGACGTCAGCGAGGACGGCCTCACCTACACCTACACCCTGCGCGACGGTGTCACCTTCAGCGACGGCGCTCCGCTCACCGCCGACGACGTGGTCTTCACCTACGAGACGATCCTCGATCCGAAGACGAACAACCCCTCACGCGAGGAGCTCGACGCGATCGAAAGCGTCCGTGCCAAGGACGACCACACGGTGGTCTTCAGGCTCAAGTACCGTTACGCGCCCTTCGCGGGACGCACCGTGCTGCCGATCGTGCCCGAGCACGCGGCGGACGGACAGGACGTCAACACCGGCTCGTTCAACACCAAGCCCATCGGCACCGGCCCGTACGTCCTTACCGGCTGGACCAAGGGGGAGAAGCTCACCTTCAAGGCCAACCCCGACTACTGGGGCGGCGCGCCGAAGGTGAAGAAGCTGACTCTGGCGATCGTCGCCGATGACGACGTGCGCGCCACCCGGCTGCGCTCCGGCGACCTGGACGCGGCAATCCTGCCACCCCATCTCGCCGGCACCTTCAAGAAGGACACGTCGAGAAAGGTCTTCGCGGCGGAATCGGCCGACTACCGGGCCGTCACCCTCCCACAGGGAGGCAAGGTCACCGGCGATCGTGCCGTCCGGCGGGCACTGGACATCGCGGTGGACCGGCAGGCCATCGTCGACAGTGTTCTCGACGGGGCCGGGCACCCCGCGGCGGGCCCGCTGCCGGCCACCAGCCCGTACCACGCCGACGGCACGCAACGCGATCGCGATCCGCGGCGGGCCCGGGAGATCCTCGACCAGGCGGGCTGGAAGCGGGGATCGGACGGGATCCGCACCAAGGACGGGACACGCGCCTCGTTCACCCTCTGGTACTTCTCCGGAGACAAGCTCCGCCAGGACCACGCGCTCGCCTACGCCTCGGACGCCAAGAAGGTGGGGGTCGAGGTGAAGGTGCAGGCCGGTACCCGAGAGGTGGTCAGGCCCCGGCTCGACCGGGACGCGATGCTGATGGGCAACGGGAACCCCGTGGACCCGGACTACGACCTGTACGGGCTGCTGCACTCCTCACTGGCGGGGAACGGCTGGAACAACATGGCCCGCTACGACAACGCCACCGTCGACAAGGCCCTGGACGCGGCCCGCCGCACCGCCGACGACACCGAGCGCCGCGCCGCCTATACCGAGGTCCAGCGCGCGCTGGTGGAGGACCCCGGTTACACCTTCCTCACCCTCATCGACCACATGTACGTGGTGAATGATGGCTGGTCGGGCGTCACCACCCGGGTCGAGCCGCACGACCACGGGCTTGCCGGACCCTGGTGGAACGTCGAGGACTGGAAGCCCCGCGCGTGACGTTCCCCTGGCGCGCCATGCTCCGGATGGCGGGGCGGCGGCTGCTGTTCGCGCTGCCCGTACTGCTCCTGGTCACCCTCGGCGTCTTCGCGCTCGCCGCCGCCTCGCCGTTCGACCCGGTGGCCCAGTACGCGGGTACCGCCGGGCTCAGCGCCTCCCAGCAGACCCTCGACGAACTGCGCGTGAACCTCGGTGTCGACGGGCCGTTCGTGGTCCGCTGGTGGCGCTGGCTCGGCGCCGCGCTCACCGGTGACCTCGGAGACTCCTTCTCCCTGCGCCAGCCCGTGGCCCAGGTCATCGGGGAGCGGATCGGCTGGACGGTGCTGCTCTGCGCGACGGCGTTCGCGGTCACGGTGCCGCTGGGCAGCGTGCTCGGCGTGCTCGCGGCCCGGCGGCCGGGCAGCTGGTTCGACCGGGTCATCACCTCGCTGTCCTACGCGCTGGAGGCGGCGCCGGTCTTCTGGCTCGGGCTGCTCGCCGTCTGGGCGTTCGCCCTTCAGCTGGATGTGCTGCCGGCCGGCGGGCTGACCGACACCCGCAGTGCGGTGGTCTCGCCCGGCCAGGTCACCGAGCATTTGGTCCTGCCCGCCGGGGTGCTGGCCGTCTCCCAGATGCCGTGGTTCGTGCTCTACGTACGTCAGGGCGTCGTGGACGCGTACGCCGAGGACCACGTGACCGGGGCCCGCGCCCGCGGCCTGAAGGAACGCACCGTCCTGGTACACCACGCGCTGCGTTCCGCGCTGCTCACCGTTCTCACCCTGATCGGCTCCCGCATACCCGAACTCATCACCGGAGCGCTGCTGGTCGAGACCGTGTTCAGCTGGCCGGGCATCGCCGAGGCCACCGTCCGCGCCGCCACCGCCGTGGACTTCCCCCTCCTCGCCGCCACCACCGTCCTGGCGACCGCGGCCGTGCTGCTCGGCAACCTGCTCGCCGACCTTCTCTATGGGCTCGCCGACCCCAGGGTGGCCTTCGATGGCTGACCCCCCGACCCTCTCGACCAGGACCGTCCGCCGGTACGCCTCCCTCGGCGTCACCGCGGTCGTGCTCCTCACCGTTCTCCTCGTCCCGCCACTGACCGGCCTGGACCAGCAGCTCGTCGACCTCTCGCAGAAGCTGCGCCCACCGTCCCGGGCGCACCCCTTCGGCACCGACGACGTCGGCCGCGACCTGCTGCTGCGCTGCGTCTACGGCTTGCGGGTCTCGCTGCTGGTCGGCGTGGTCGCCGCGCTCGCGGCCACGGTGCTCGGCACGGCGTTCGGGGCGCTGGCCGGCGCGCTGGGCGGCTGGACGGACCGTCTGCTGATGCGGCTCGTCGACGCCTTCGCCTCCGTACCCCACCTGTTGCTGGGCATCTTCATCGTGGCGATGTTCCGGCCCGGTGTCTGGCCGGTGGTGATGTCGGTCGCCCTCACCCACTGGCTCTCCACCGCCCGTATCGTCCGCGCCGAGATCCTCTCGCTGCGCTCCCGGCCCTATGTCGACGCCGCCATCTCGGGCGGCGCGTCGCGGTGGCGGGTGACAGTCCGGCACCTGTTGCCCGGCGCCTTGCCCCAGGCCGGACTGGCGGCCGTGCTGATGGTGCCGCACGCCATCTGGCACGAATCCGCGCTTTCCTTCCTCGGCCTCGGCATACCCACCCACCAGGCCAGTCTGGGCACACTCATCCAGACGGGGCGGGGATCGCTGCTCACCGGCGACTGGTGGCCCACCCTCTTCCCCGGGCTGTTCATCATCGTGCCCGCCCTGGCCATCGCCGGCCTCGCCGGGCTGTGGCGGGAACGGCTCAACCCGCGCCGCCGATCGGAGCTGATGCTGTGAACCCCGACGCGACGCCCCCAGCACCGCTCCTGAGCCTGCGCGACCTCACCGTGCGCTTCCGGCTCCGCCACGGCGTGGAGGTGGCCGCCGTCACCGGCGCGAGCCTCGACCTCGCCGCGGGGGAGTGCCTCGCACTGGTCGGTGAGAGCGGATGCGGCAAGTCGGTGCTCACCGCCGCCCTCCTCGGGCTGCTCCCCGCCAACACCGAGGTCACCGGAACCGCCCTGGTCGGTGGCGTGGACGTACTGGCCGCCGACGAACGCACCCTCGCCCGGAAGGTACGCGGCCGGCTCATCGGCCTCGTCCCGCAGAGCCCCGCCGCCCACCTCAACCCGGTCCGCACCGTACGCTCCCAGCTCCACGAGACGGTTCGCGAACTCCTCAACCCGCCACGCGACCGTCTGCCCTACCTGGTGCGTCAAGCGGCCGCCCGCGCCTCCTTCCCCGCCGACCGTCTCGACCACCACCCCCACCAGCTGTCCGGCGGTCTCGCCCAGCGCGCCGCCACCGCCCTCGCCCTCGTCGGCGACGCCCCGCTGCTCCTCGCCGACGAGCCCACCACCGGACTCGACCGCGACCTCGTCGACGCCACCGCCGGCGAACTCCGCCGCCACGCCGACTCCGGCCGCGCGGTCCTCATCGTCACCCACGACCTCACCGCCGCCCAGCGCGTCGCCGACCGGGTCGCCGTCATGTACGCGGGCCGGATCGTCGAACTCGCCCTGGCCGCCGACTTCTTCGGCACACCCGGCCCACGCCACCCATACGCCCACGGCCTGCTCGAAGCGCTCCCCACTCGCGCCTTCCGCTCCATCCCCGGCACGCCACCCGAACTCAGCCGGCTGCCCGACGGCTGCGCCTTCGCTCCACGCTGCCCTCACGCCACCACCGCCTGCGACGAGCAGCCACCCCTACGCGATGGCCTCGCCTGCCACCACCCCCGTTTCCCCCTCCCGGAGGCCGCCGGTGCTTGAACTGCGGGACATCACCGCCGGATACGGACATGCCGCCCCGGTCCTCGAGAACGTCTCCCTCACCATCGCCCCGGGGGAGGCGGTCGGGCTGCTGGGCCCGAGCGGCTGCGGCAAGTCCACCCTCGCCCGGATCGCCGCCCTGCTCCACCCGCCCCGGGCGGGCACCGTGACCGTGGACGGGGAGCGGGTACGCGGCTGGCGGCACCGCGCGCCCCGCCACCTGCGTACCGCCATCGGCGTCACCTTCCAGCAACCCCGCGCGGCCGCCGACCCCCGCATCCGGCTGGCGGACACCATCGCGGAACCGCTCCGCGCCTGCGGCCTCGCCGCCACGGCGAAGGCCCGTACGGCGGAACTGGCCGAGACCGTCGGCCTCACCGCCGAACTCCTCCACCGCCGCCCCCACGAGGTCAGCGACGGCCAACTCCAGCGGGCCTGCCTCGCCCGCGCGCTGGTCCACGAACCCCGCTGGCTGGTCTGTGACGAGATGACCTCCATGCTCGACGCCTCGACCACCGCCGCACTGGTCGCCACCGTCGAGACCTACCGGGACCGCACGCGCGCCGGTCTCCTCGCGGTCAGCCACGACCGCGACCTGCTCACCCGCTGGTGCGATCGGATCGTCCAACTGCCGTCGGCCCTCATGACGACATCGAGGCAAGGACCGGGCCGGGGAACACCGGGTTCGGAGGATGATTCGGGCGCTGCTACGCCGCGCTGAATGTGCCGCCTGGCCTGGCGCTGATGCGACCAGGCACGACGCCGGGCGCGGTATGGCCTCGTCGTCACCCGGACGTGTGGAGCGGTGCGGTGCGCGTCGGAGTGCACGTCCACGGTCCGCGGGCCGTCCGCGTATCCGGCGCGGCGGGTCCGCATTCCCTCGAGCGGAGTGGATGCGGATCCGCACGCCGCTGTCTCAGGCCCGGGTGACCAGGCCGGGCATGGCCGCGAGCGTCTCCGCCAGCCGCCCGGCGGGCAGACCGCCGCCCTGCGCCAGGTCCGGCGTGCCTCCGCCCCGGCCGTTCAGAAGCCGCTTCACCAGGGCGGAGGCGTCCTGCGCGGAGGCGCGTGCGGCCGGGTTGACGGCCACGACCACGACCGCGGTGCCGCCGGACACCGCGCCGACCGCCGCCACGCCGGGACGGTCCCGTGGCAGCAGGTCCCGTACGGCGGTCGCGAGTGCCCTGGCCTCCTCGGCGCCCTCCTCGGCGGTCGCCGTGGCGACCAGTACGCCGTGCGCGTCCTCGGCCCGGGCGGCGAGTTCGGCGGCGCGGGCCTGGGTGGCCCGCTGCCGGAGCCTCTGGTTCTCCCGGTCCGTGGTCCTCAGCCGGTCGAGCAACCCGGCGATGCGGTCGGGCAGTTCGGCGCGTGGCGCCTGGAGTTGCTCGGCGATCCGGGACACCAGGTCGCGTTCGCGGGCGAGGTAGCCGAAGCCTTCGACGCCGACCGCCGCCTCCAGCCGGCGCATGCCCGCCCCCACCGACGACTCCGAGGTCAGCGCCACCACTCCGATCTGTGCGGCGTGCTCGACGTGGGTACCGCCGCACAGTTCGCGTGACCAGGCGCCGCCAATCTCGACGACCCGGACCTTCTCGCCGTACGTCTCGTCGAAGAGGGCGAGCGCGCCGAGTTCCTTCGCCTCCGGCAGGGTCATCCAGCGCACGCCGACGGGCAGGTCACGGCGCAGGGCCTGGTTGGCGGCCTCCTCGATCTCGCCGCGGGCGGTGGCGGACAGGCCGCCTCGCCAGGGGAAGTCGAGGCGGAGGTGGCCGGGGCGGTTGTAGGAGCCGGACTGAAGGGCGGTGGGGCCGAGGATCTGGCGCAGGGCGGCGTGCAGGACGTGGGTGCCGGAGTGGGCCTGGCGGGCGCCGAGCCGCCACTCGGCGTCGACGGCGGCGTGGACCGCGTCCCCGACGGCGAGTTCACCGGCGGTGACGCGGACCTGGTGGGCCACCAGGCCGGGCAACGGGCGCTGTACGTCGAGGACTTCGGCCTCCGCGGACGTACCGGAGAGGCTTCCGGCGTCGCTGTCCTGGCCGCCGGACTCGGCGTAGAACGGGGTGCGGTCCAGGACGGCGGTGACGATCTCGCCCTCGCGTGCCACCGGTACCGGACCGGAGGCGGCCAGCAGGGCGAGGACTCGGGAGTCGGTGGTCAGGGTGGACCAGGCCCGCCAGTCGGTGGGGCCGTGTTCCTCGAGCACCGGGCGCAGCGCGGAGGTGCCCGTACCGCCGGACCTGCGCGCGCGGGCGTCGGCACGGGCGCGTTCGCGCTGCTCGCGCATCAGCGCCGTGAAGCCGTCGCGGTCGACCTCGACGCCCTGTTCGGCGGCCATCTCCAGGGTGAGGTCGATGGGGAAGCCGTAGGTGTCGTGGAGGAGGAACGCCTGGGCGCCGGGCAGCTGGTGCCCGCCGTCCGCCTTCACCTGGGCGACGGCGGTGTCCAGGACGGTCGTGCCCTGGCGGAGGGTGGCGCGGAAGGTGTCCTCCTCACCGGTCGCCTGGTCGGCGATCCGGTCGAAGGACTCCGCGACCTCCGGGTAGCTGGGCGCCATGCAGTCCCGGGCGACGGCGAGCAGGTCACCCAACACCGGTGCCCCGTGTCCGAGTTGACGCATCGAGCGGACCGAACGGCGCAGGATACGGCGCAGGACGTAGCCGCGGCCCTCGTTGCCGGGGGCGGCGCCGTCGGCGAGCAGCATCAGGGCGGTGCGGATGTCGGGTGTGAGTAGTTGCGGTACAGAAAGTGCCGCTGAGATTGATCTTGCTGGGGCTGGGCTACTTCGCGGGTGCTTCGAGCTGGTGAGGGATGGCTCCCGACCGCAGCTCGCGCAGGTCGGGGATGTGGTTGTAGAGGGTGCCTGGGGAGACGCCCTGCAGCTTGGCGATCGAGGTGATGGAGCGGCCGGGGTCGGGCAGGAGGTCGCGGGCGGCGCGGATGACTTCCTCGGTGGCGACGGTGGGGTGTCCGCCGACCCGGCCGCGGGCGCGGGCAGCGTCCAGGCCCTCGCGGGTGCCCTGGACGATGAGTTCGCGGATGAACTCGGCGAGTGCGGCGAAGACGTGGAAGACGAGCCGGCCGCCGGGGGTGGTGGTGTCGAGGTTCTCGTGCAGCGAGGTGAAGCCGATCCCCCGCTCGCGGAGTTCGGCGACCATGTTGATGAGGTCCTGGAGGCTGCGGCCGTAGCGGTCGAGCGAGGGGACGACCAACGTGTCGCCGCCGTCGAGGAAGGCGTGGCACGCCTTCAGTTCCGGGCGGAGCGCGTTCTTGCCGGACTTCTTGTCCGCGAAGATCTTCCGGCACCCGGCGGCGGTGAGAGCGTCGATCTGCCGTTCGAGCTTCTGGCCGTTGCTCGGCACCCGGGCGTACCCGATTTTGATCTCGGTCCGGACGAGAGGTTCGGCGAGACCGCGCGTCGCACCGTACTGATCGTTCCGCTGTGTCGGCGGCGGGTGAATCGGGTTCTGTCGCAGGGCTTGTGGTGCGGTGACTGAGTGTTAGCTCAGGAGGATGCGTTTGCGGAGTAGGGGCAGCTTGGCACGGCCGAACATCTGCCGTTTGAGCATCTTCCGGTTTACTGCGCCTTCGACGAGGCCGGAGCTGTAGGGCAGGGTGAGGCCGTTGGTGACAGCCTGGGTGTCCTGTCGCAGGCCTGTGACGAAGGAGTGGAGGTCCGGTAGGTCGGCCGCTTGGACCTTGGACATCCATTCCTCCAGCTGGTCACCGTGGCGCCTGGTCATCAGCTCGGCGAAGGTTCGGACGTGGTGGGCGGTCTTCTCCAGTTCCGGGCAGCGGCCGAGGATGGTCCTGAGACGCTCGGCCTGGTGATCGGCGATGCGGTCCGGGTGGCGGGTGATCCAGCTGGTCACCTCCCGCACGGACGGATGCCGACGGGGTGGCCGGTCAGTGCGGGGGAAGGTGTCGCGCAGTTGCCGGATGTACGCCTTGACCACGCTCTCCCCTCCGGTGTAGCCGCGGTCGCGGAGTTCTTGGAACAGCCGGCGTGCGGTGGTGCAGCCTTCCGCCCACCGCTGGTGGAGGAAGGGCTTGTGCGGGTCGAGGATGCTGGTGCGGCCGGTCCACTTGCCGACCAGCAGGTCGTCCGCGGTAGCCGCGCGCAGGAAGCGGCGGACGGTGTTGCGGGCCAGGCCGAGCTGCGCGGCGATGCCGCGCAGGCTGTGGCCGTTGTGGTGCAGCTCGTGGATGGTCT
>NZ_BAAAIF010000024.1:0-125860 GCF_039525925.1 Streptomyces javensis
ACCCGCTCCACCGGATACGCCGGATCCACCGGCACAAACCCCGCCCCCGCCTTCACCACCCCCAACAACACCGCCACCACATCCACCGACCGCTCCAACACCACAGCAACCAGATCACCGCGCCCCACACCCCGCGCGGCCAACACCCCCGCCACCCCATCCGACCGATCCCGCAGCTCCGCGTACGACCACTCCCCACCACCCGCACCCACCACCGCCACCGCATCCGGGGAGACGGCCGCCCGCTCATCGAACAACTCCCCCAACGCCCCCACCCGCACAACCCGGCCAGTGGCATTCCACTCCTCCACCACCCGCGCCCGCTCCCCACACCCCAGCAGCTCCATCTCGCTCACCCGAGCCGCCGGATCCGCCGCCATCTGCTCCAGCACCCGCACCAGCCGCCGTACCACGCCCCGGGCGGTGTCCTCGTCGAACGCGTCCGGGCGGTAATCCAGCCAGAACTTCAGCTCGTCCGCCGGGTCCACCCCCAGCGTCAGCGGGAAGGTGGTGGCCATCCGGGTCGTGCTGTCCGACAGTCGCAGAGGGGCGGCCGGTCCGGTCTCGCCCGCGTGGAAGTTCTCGAAGGCCATCAGGGTGTCGAAGGTGGCGCCGGGTCCGGCCAGGCGCTGGATCTCCTTGAGGCCGAGGTGCTGATGGTCGAGCAGCGCCGACTGCTGGGCCTGCACCACCGTGAGCAAGTGGGCGATCGAGTCGGCTGGGCGCAGTCGGACCCGTACGGGGATCGTGTTGATGAAGAGCCCCAGCATGTCCGCCATCCCCGCCAGCTCCGGCGGGCGGCCGGCCACCGCGGCGCCGAACACCACATCGCCGCGACCGGTGAGCTTGCCGACGACCTGGGCCCAGGCCACCTGGAGGACGGTGTTCAGCGTGACGCCGTGGGCACGGGCGAGCTCCCGCAGCGCACCGGCCAGATGGTCGCCGGTCTCGGCGAGCACCTTGTGGGTGAGGACGGGTTCGGCGTTCGGATCGAGCGCGGCGACCGTCGTGGGCTCGGACACGCCATCCAGCGCCCGCTGCCAGGCGGCGCGCGCTGCCTCCCGGTCCTGGTGGCGCAACCAGGCCAGGTACTCGCCGTAGGGCGTGGTCGGCGCCAGTGCGCGGGTGTCGCCGCCGGCCGCGTAGGCGGCCCACAGCTCGCGGATGAGGATGCGCAGCGACCAGCCGTCGAGCACGATGTGGTGCAGGGTCACGACCATGCGGTGGCGGTCGGGGCCGGTCTTCACCAGCAGGATCCGTGCCAGGGGCGGGGCGGCGAGGTCGAAGCGGCGGGCCCGTTCCGCGCTCTCCAACCGGTCCGCCCGGTCTCGCGCCGCCTCGGCGTCGAGGTGTGACAGGTCCACCTCGCGCCAGGGCAGGGTGACGTGGCGGGCGATCACCTGGACGGGTTCGTCCGCGCCGACCAGACGGCGGAAGCCGGTGCGCAGACTGCCGTGCCGCTCGACGAGCGCCTGCCAGGTGACGCGCAACTTCCGTACATCCAGGGGGCCTTCGAGCGCCAGGACCTTCTGTTCCACGTAGATGTCCCGCTCCCGCTCATCGAACACCGCGTGGAAGA
Source organism: Streptomyces javensis (assembly GCF_039525925.1). Classification (NCBI taxonomy): domain Bacteria; kingdom Bacillati; phylum Actinomycetota; class Actinomycetes; order Kitasatosporales; family Streptomycetaceae; genus Streptomyces; species Streptomyces javensis. The sequence goes on from NZ_BAAAIF010000024.1 coordinate 1,580, forward strand.
GCAGGCCCTCCTGGAGGGGTGACAGCGGCAGTACGTCGACCACGCCGCCCACCACCTCGGCCTCGAGCTCCTCGATCTGGGCCTGGTCGAGTGCCGTCAGCGGGAAGTCGGACGGCGTATGGCCACCGCCGGTGTGTGCGGCGAGGCCGGACAGCGTCTCCGCCCATGCTTCGAGCAGGCGCCGGGCGGCCGGTTCGGTGAGATGGAGCTCCGGCCAGTCCAGGCTGAGGACCAGTTCGGCTCCCTCGACCCGGGCCGCCGCCTCGAGCGGATGCGTGGGCGGTCGGTCGTCGTCGCCCGGGGCGGTGAAGCCGAGCTGCGGGGTGGGCAGGGCGGCGAGCGTCGCGGCGGTGTCGGGGTTGAGGTGGCGCAGCAGTCCGTAGCCGAGTCCATCGCCGGGGACGGCCCGCAGCTGCTCCTTGATCCGCTTCACGGCCCGGCCCGCGGCAGGCCCGCCGCGGCGGATCCCCGCGAGGTCGAGGGCCCCGGTGTCGAGCCGTACGGGGTGGCGGTGGGCGAACGAGCCCACGGTGCGGGAGAGACCGGCGCCACTTTCCAGCGCGCCCCGTCCGTGGTCCGGCACCGCCACGTCCACGAGGAAGCCACGGGTCCGGTCCTGGCCGTCGCGCCAGGCGGCGAGGGCCGCGGTCAGCCCGGTCAGCAGGACGGTCTCGGCGCCGGTGTGGAACGCGTCCGGCAGGGCGGTCAGCACCGCCGCCGTGGCCTCGGCCGGGAGGCGTACGGAGGCGCGCCGCACGGGAGCGTTCGCGTCGCGGGCCGGGTCGACGGGCCGGGTGGTGAGCAACGGGTCACCGGCGGCGAGGAGTTCGGTCCACGCGGGCAGCTCCGCACGCCGCCGCGCGCTGTCGGCCTGCGTGGCCAGTGCCCGTGTCCAGTGGCGGAACGACGTCGGGACCGACGCGATCTCCCGCCCCACGACCGCCGCCGCCATGTCCTCCAGCAGGATCCGCCAGGACTTCGCGTCGACCACCAGCCGGTCCGCGACGACGAGCAGCCGCCCCGGCGCGTCCGGCCCGCTGTCGCACCACACGGCCTGGGCCATCACCCCGGCCCGCCGGTCCAGCCGCCGTCCGGCCTCGGCCGACTCGGCGGCGAGCAGCCGCTGGAGTCGATCGGCGTCCATGCCTGCCGTCGCCACCCGCCGCGCCCACGGGCGGACGGGTACCGAGCCCGCCGGGGGTACGGTCAGTCGCCGCTCCGGTGTGATCTCCAGCCGGGCCCGCAGCATGTCGTGGCGGTCGACGACGGCCCGCACGGCACGAACGATGTCATCCAGGTCGCGCCCGGCCGGGACGTCCAGCACGGCCGACCTGAATTCCGCGGCCACGTCGTGTCTCGCGGGCCCCTGAAGTCCTTCGTGGTCCAGCAGTTCGTGCATGGCCGGGGAGAGCGGCAGATGTCCGGCGCCCCGCGCCCGGTCACCCGTCGCGGCACCCTCATCCAGCGGTTCGGCGACGTCGGCGAGGCGGGCCGGGGTGGCGAGCTCGAACACCTGGTACGGGGCGATCACCAGCCCGGCGCGCCGGGCCACCGACACCAGCAGCATGGTCAGAATCGAATCGCCGCCGAGCTCGAAGAAGGATGCCTCCGCGCTGACCCGTTCCAGGCCGAGGATCTCGCCATAGAGCCGGCACAGCAGCTCTTCGGTGGGTGTCCGCGGGCCACGGCCCTCGGCGGCGTCGGTGAAGTCGGGGGCGGGGAGGGCGGCGCGGTCCAGCTTGCCGTTCACCGTGATCGGGAGCGCGGCCAGGGCGACGACCGCGGTGGGCACCATGTATTCCGGCAGCCGCTCGGCCACGTACTCCCGCAGCCCGCCGGTGTCCACATCCTCGTCAGGGACGACGTAGGCGACGAGCCGCCGGTCCCCGGGGCGGTCCTCCCGTACGACCACGGCGACGTGGCCGACGCTTCGATGCCCGGCGAGAACGGCCTCGATCTCCCCCGGCTCCACCCGGAAGCCACGCACCTTCACCTGCTCATCGGCCCGGCCGCCGAAGGCCAGCTCACCGTCGGCCGTCCGCCGGGCGAGGTCGCCCGTGCGATACATCCGCCCGCCGGTGAAGGGGCAGGCCACGAACCGTTCCGCCGTCAGCCCCGGGCGGCGCAGATAGCCCCGTGCGAGCCCCGGTCCCGCGACGTACAGCTCGCCCAGCACCCCCTCGGGGACCGGCCGCAGCCGTTCATCCAGCACAAACACCCGTGTGTTGGCGATGGGCCCACCGATCGGCACCGGTCCGGACGGCTCCAGGGGCGCGCTCATCGTCGCGCACACGGTGACCTCGGTCGGGCCGTACGCATTGATCATCCGCCGCCCCGGCGCCCACCGCTCGACCAGCCCCGGCGGGCACACCTCACCCGCCACCACCAGCGTCCGCAGGCTCTCCGGCAGCTCCTCCACCGTCGCCAGCACCGATGGCGGCACGGTCGCATGCGTGACGCCGTACTCGGCCACCGTCTCGCTCAACGACCCCTGCGGCGGCAACCTGTCCGCGTCCGCCATCACCAACGCGGCGCCCGAAAGCAACGCCATGCAGATCTCGGACACCGCGGCGTCGAAGCTCAACGACGCCAGTTGGAGCACCCGGGCATCGGCCCCCACCGCGAACCGGTCGATCTGCGCGGCCGCCAGGTTGCCGATGCCGCGATGGGTCACGAGCACGCCCTTGGGACGGCCCGTCGAGCCCGACGTGTAGATCACATACGCGACGTCATCGGCGTCCACGGACACCGGGGGCGCGGATTCACCCTCCGCGGCCGGATCCCGGACCAGGCACTCCACCCCGGCCGGAACCAACGCCCGCGTCTCCTCCGAGCACACCGCCAGCACCGGCTCGGCGTCCTCGACCATCCATCCGATCCGCTCGGCCGGATACGCCGGGTCGACCGGGACGAACCCCGCCCCGGCCTTCGCCACCCCCAGCCACACCGCCACCAGTTCGGCGGACCGGTCCAGCACCACCGCCACGAGGTCACCGCGCCGGACCCCGTGCGCGGCCAGCGCCCCGGCGACTCGGTCCGCCCGCGCCCCCAGCTCCGCGTACGACCACTCCAGACCGTCCGCCCCGATCACCGCCACCGCGTCCGGCGACTCGGCCACCTGGGCGTCGAACAACTCGCCCAGCGGTCGCCAGGATTCGGTCGTGCCATGCATGGATGTCTCCCTCTGCTGCGGTACGCGATGGCGGTGATCGGAGCTCCGTGCTCAGCCCTGTCCGGGCGGCGGGCCGCCGGGCATCGCCCGCATGCCCGGATGAGGTCCCGGCCCCGGAAAGGGCGCATGACCATGGGGCATCGGCACGTCGCCATGAGGCCCCGGCCCATGCCCATTGCCCATCGGCCCATTGCCCATCGGCCCATTGCCCATCGGCCCATGGCCATGAGGAGGCGGCACCGGCCCACGCCCGTTGGGCGACGCCGCCTGCCCACCCGGCCCACCACGCCCCGCGAACTGCGTGCGGTACAGCTCGGCGTAAAGCCCACCCAGGGCGAGGAGTTCCTCGTGGGTGCCGCTTTCCCGCACCCGGCCGCCGTCGACCACGAGGATCTGGTCGGCGTCGCGGATCGTGGAGAGCCGGTGGGCGATCACCAGCGAGGTGCGCCCCGCGAGTGCGGTCTCCAGGGCCCGTTGCAGCGCGGCCTCGGACTCGGAGTCGAGGTGTGCGGTGGCCTCGTCGAGGACGACGACCGGTGGGGCCTTGAGCAGCAGCCGGGCCATGGCGATGCGCTGTTTCTCGCCGCCGGAGAGCCGGTAGCCGCGGTCGCCGACGACGGTGTCGAAGCCGTCGGGCAGGGACTCGATCAGGCCCCAGATCTGGGCGGCCTTACAGGCGTCGATCATCTCCTGCTCGGTGGCCTCCGGGCGGGCGTAGCGGAGGTTGTCGCCGATGGTGGCGTGGAAGAGGTAGGCGTCCTGGGTGACGACGCCGATGGTGTCGTAGAGGGACTCCAGCGTGAGGTCCCGGAGGTCGTGTCCGTCGATGCTGACGGTGCCCTCGCCGGGGTCGTACAGCCGGGGTACGAGATGGGTGATGGTGGTCTTTCCGGCGCCTGAGGGGCCGACGAGGGCGGTGAGCTTCCCGGCGGGCAGCCGGAAGCTCAGCTCGCGCAGGGTCCAGTCGTTCCTGGTGCGCTCCGACCGCGGGAGGGCGATCGATTCGAGGGAGGCGAGCGAGACGTCCGCGGCGGCCGGGTACGAGAACGAGACGCCGTCGAAGACGATTTCGGGCGCGCCGTCGCGGGGCAGGGCGATCGCGTCGGGCTTCTCGGAGATGAGCGGTTTGAGGTCGAGGATCTCGAAGAGCCGGTCGAAGCTGACGAGCGCGGTGACCACGTTGGCCTGGGCGCTGGAGAGCTGGTTGATCGGGCCGAAGAGCCGGGTGAGCAGCGTGGCCAGGGCCACCAGGGTGCCGATCTCGAAGGCGTCGTCGATGACGAGGCGGCCGCCGACGCCGTAGACCACGGCGGTGGCGAGCGCGCTGAGGAGGACCATCGACAGGAAGAGCAGCTTGCCGTTGACGGCGGTCAGGACGCCGAGGTCGCGGACCTTCCCGGCCAGCCTGGTGAACTGGCGCAGCTCCCGGCTGGGCCGGCCGTACAGCTTGGCCAGCAGCGCGCCGGTCACGTTGAACCGCTCGTTCATCAGCGCGCCCATTTCGGCGTTCTGCTCCATCTGGGAGCGCATGAGCCGCTGTAGCCGGCGCCCGACGACCTTGCCGGGGAGGATGAAGAAGGGCAGCACCACCAGGGAGATCAGGGTGATCACCCAGGACAGGTAGAACATCGTGATGAGGACGAACAGCAGGGTGAGCGCGGCCGAGACGACCGTGGACAGCAGTGAGGTCAGGGCCTGCTGGGCACCGACCACGTCCGCGTTGAGCCGGCTGACCAGGGCGCCGGTCTGGGCCCGGGTGAAGAACGCCAGCGGCTGGCGCTGCACATGGTCGAAGACCTTGGTGCGCAGCTCGTAGACGAGTCCTTCACTGACCCGGGCCGAGTACCATGCCTCGCCGAACCCCAGCAGCGCGCCGAGGACCGCCAGTCCGCCGACCGCCACGGCGATACCCACGACGACATCGGAATCATGTTCGGCGATGCCATTGTCGATGAGGTATTTGAAGAGGATGGGGACGGCCACCACAATGGCGGCGTTCGCCACGGTCATGAGCAGCAGCAGACAGATGCTGACGCGGTACGGCCGGGTATACGGAACTATCCGTTTCGCGGTCCCGGCTTTTATTTTCTGCTTGGTCACGGATGGGTCGGGGCCCACCGCGCGAATCATCATCGGCCCTGGGCCGCCTATGGACACGACGCTCTCCTCGGCTTGGGTCGTTCCGACCTATGTGAGCTGGTCGATGAGGCTCTTGGGGCGCATGTCGCGCCAGTTCTCCTCGATGTGGTCCAGGCAGTTCTTGCGGGTGTCCTCGCCGAATACGACGCGCCAGCCGGCCGGTACCTCGGCGAAGGCGGGCCACAGCGAATACTGGCCCTCGTCGTTCAGCAGGACCAGAAAGGAACCGTTTTCGTCGTCGAACGGATTGGTCATCTTCACTCCTTCCAACTTCCCCGGAGCGGGCCGGAATTCAAGGTAACGAGGGCCCATCGGGAGCGGCAAGGTCGACTATTGAAGTGGCGTCCAACCGCGTATTCTCTGCACTTGGACAACGGGTGAAACCCCGCGGAAACCGGAGCCGGGGCATTCTGGATCCCGTTGTCCAGGGGGCAGGGCCGGGCAGGCCGGTTGGACAGACCGAGGAGGGGGCGCGGGTGCGCGTGCTCGTGGTGGAGGACGACCAGGAAATGGCGCAGGCGGTGGCCGTCGGCTTACGGCGGGCGCAGATGGCCGTCGATGTGGCGTTCGACGGGGAGAGCGGCCTCGAGCGGGCGCTGCTCAGTGACTACGACGTGATCGTGCTGGACCGGGATCTGCCCGGGATGCACGGCGACGAGATCTGCTCCGAGCTGATCGCGTCCGGCTGCCGCAGCAGGGTGTTGATGCTGACCGCGGCGGCGTCGGCGGAGGATCTGGTGGACGGGCTCAATCTGGGTGCCGATGACTATCTGGCGAAGCCGTTCGACTTCCCGGTGCTGATCGCCCGGATCGGCGCCCTGGCCCGGCGGGCGCATCCGGCCGTGCCGCCGGTGGTGCACCACGGCGACCTGGTGGTGGACACCGCGCGCCGCAAGGCCGCGCGGGCGGGCCGGCCGCTGGAGCTGGCGCCCAAGGAGTTCGGCGTGCTGGAGCTGCTGCTGTCGGCCAAGGGGCGGGCGGTCTCGGCGGAGGAGCTGCTGGAGCGGGTGTGGGACGAGGCGGCCGATCCGTTCACCAGCGCCGTGAAGATCACCATCAGCAGGCTCCGGGCCAAGCTGGGCGAACCGCCGGTGATCGAGACCGTCGCCAAGCGCGGCTACCGGATCTGAGGCCGCCGATGCCTTCGCTGTCGCGGCTGTTGTCTCCGCTGTCCCGGCTCACCGCCCGGCTCGCGCACTCACCACTGCCCCGGCGTACGGTCAGGCTGAAGCTGACGCTGCTGTACGGGGCGCTGTTCCTGCTCTCGGGGGCGGCGCTGCTGACGATCACGTATCTGCTGGTGCTGGGCTCCAATGGCGGTTCGCTGTCCGGCGGGCAGCCCGCGCCGGACGGCGGTGGGCCGCGGACGGGCGGGACCGGCGGCCACTCCCCGCCGGTGCCGCCTCCGCAGGGGCGCATCGGGGAGAGCACCCGCGATGTCCTGCCGGCCGCGGCGCGGGAGATCATGGAACTCCAGCGGGACGCCGTACTGCACGACCTGCTGGTGCAGTCGGCGATCGCGCTCGGGCTGATGTCGGTCATCTCGATCGCGCTGGGCTGGGTGGTCTCGGGGCGGATACTGCGCCCGCTGCGCACGGTCATCGGCGCCGCCCGGGAGATCTCGGCGACCAGCCTCCACCAGCGTCTCGCGCTCGATGGCCCGAGCGATGAACTCAAGGAGCTGGGCGACACGTTCGACGGTCTGCTCGGCCGGTTGGAGACATCGTTCGAGGCACAGCGGCGGTTCGTCGCCAATGCCTCGCATGAGCTGCGCACTCCCCTCGCCCGGCAGCGGACGCTGGGGCAGCTGGCCCTGTCGGATCCCGACGCGGACGTGGCGTCGCTGCGCGCGGCGCATGAGCGGATCCTGGCCGCGGGCGCCCAGCAGGAGCGCATGATCGAGGCGCTGCTGACCCTGGCCCGTAGCCACGCGGGGATCGAGGTGCGCAGGCCGTTCGACCTGGACCGGCTGGCGCGGGAGGTGGTGGCGGCCCGCCGGACGGATGCGGAGCAGCGGCGGGTCACGCTGCGCTGTGCGCCGGCGGCGACGGTCGCGGCGGGCCACCGGCCGCTGGCCGAACGGCTCGTCATCAACCTGGTGGACAACGCGCTGCGGCACAACGAGCCGTACGGCTGGGTGGAGGTGGCCACGGCGGACGAGCCCGGTCGGGCCGTCCTGACCGTGGCCAACTCCGGTCCGGTGGTGCCACCGGGCGCGCTGGACCAGATGTTCCAGCCGTTCCAGCGGCTCGGCGACCCGCGGACCAACAAGGACGGTCTGGGCCTGGGGCTGTCGATCGTGCAGGCCATCGCGGTGGCGCATGACGCCACGCTCGCCGTGGAGGCCCGCCCGGAGGGGGGCCTCGTCTTCACGATCGGCTTTCCGCACCCGCCGGTCCACCGACCGGGACCGCCACCGGGCCACCAGCAGGAACCCTCACCCGCTCACCGCCCCGGACCGCCACCGCAGCGGCGAGAGGAGCGGTGAAGAAGTCGACGAGCGCGGCGTTCACCGCGGCCGGCTTCTCCAGATAGCCGTAGTGTCCGCAGCCGGGGATCTCGGTGTAGCGGGCGCCCGGGATGGCGTCGGCGACCTCCCGGGTGAGCTGCGGCCGTACGATCAGGTCGTGCTCGAAGCCCAGCACCAGGCACGGGCAGCGGATGGCCGCGTACGCGGGCAGCCGGTTGGGGATCAGCTGGAGGCCGAGCTGGCCGCGGACCGAGGCCAGGTCGACGGCGGAGATCTCGAAGATGTCCAGCCAGTCGCGCAGCCGTTGCTCATCGGCCAGGGTCTGCGGGGACAGGCTCTGCAACGCGTTGACGTAGGCGGCGTAGCGCGGCGGCAGCTTCACCCCGCTGTCCGCCAGGTCCATCTCCGCGATCGCCTGCGCGGTGGCGAAGGTGTCGGCCCTACCGCTGGTCGCCATCAGCACGGCCGACCGGACGAGTTCGGGCCGGGCCAGGATCAGCTCCTGGACGATGATGCCGCCCAGGGAGAAGCCCACGACCCGGCACGGGCCCGCGCCGAGGTGCTCGATGAGGCCCGCGATGTCCGCCGCCATGTCGTCGAGGGTGAAGCCCTCGGCGCAGGGATCGCTCGGCGGGATCCCGCGGTTGTCCACGGTGATCACCTTGAAGCCGGCCGCCTTGAGCGCGGGCACCTGGTGGGTGCGCCACATCCGGCCGGGGGCCCCGGTGCCGGTCACCATGACGACCGGGTCCCCCGCTCCGTGCTCCTCGTAGTTCAGCTGGATCCCGTTGATCCGGACGACAGGCATCGTCAGGCCGGTCCCGGCTGCCAGAGCATGCCGTCGTCGGAGGTGATGAGCCCGCCGGGGAACATCGGCACATCGGGGCCGAGGTCCTCGCCGAGGAAGGCGCGGCTCTGCACCTGAGCGCCCTCCTGCATCGCCTGGCGCACCGCGGAGGAGCGGAACAGCGGCGTCATGTTCCCCTCCGCGTCGGCGGACATCTCGTCGATGGCGGAGACGAACTCCGCCGACTTGGACTTCATGCGCAGCGCGGCGGACTCGGCCCCGTCGAGGTCGAACTCCGAGGACGACACGCCCGCCACCAGCTCGACGAACGACTCCAGCTCGGTGTGCTGGTTGCGGGTGACCTTCTTGGCCGACCAGAAGTAGGAGTTCTCGTCGACGTGCATGTCGTAGAAGGACATCAGGAACTCGTAGAAGACTCCGTACTCCCGGCGGTAGCGGGCCTCGAACTCGGTGAACGCCGCCTCCTCGGAGACGATCCCGGCCAGGCTGCTGCTGATCGAGCGGGCCGCCAGCAGGGCGCTGTAGGTGGCCAGGTGGACGCCGGAGGAGAAGACCGGGTCGACGAAGCAGGCGGCGTCGCCGATGAGCACGAGGCCGGGCCGCCAGAACGTGGTCTGGTGGTACGAGTAGTCCTTGCGCACCCGCAGCTGGCCGTACTGGCCCTCCGTCACCCGGGTGGCGTCCGACAGGTACTCCTTGATCAGCGGGCATTCGTCGATGAGCGCCATGAGGGCCCGCTCCGGATCGCCCTGGATCTTGTCGGCGTTCTCCCGGCGGACGACCGCGCCGACGCTGGTGAGGTCCGGGGTGAGCGGGATGTACCAGAACCAGCCGCTCTCGAACGCCACGGACAGGATGTTGCCCGAGTTGGGGGCGGGCAGCCGCTTGCCGCCCTCGAAGTAGCCGAACAGCGCGAGGCTGCGGAAGAACTGCGAGTACTCCCGGGTGCCGCCCACCCGCTTGTGCAGCCGGCTGCCGTTGCCGGACGCGTCCACGACGTACGTGGCGCGCACCTCGTGTTCGGTGCCGTCCGCGTCGGTGTACCGCACGCCGGTGACCCGCTCGCCGTCCTCGATCACATCGGTGACCGACACCCGGAAGCGGACCTCGGCGCCCTTCTCCACCGCGTGTTCCAGCAGGATGTTGTCGAACTTCGAACGCTCGACCTGGTACGCGTGCGAGGTGGCCCCCGCGATCTTCGGGGACACCGAGAAGGAGAACGTCCACGGCTCGCTGTTGGCACCCCAGCGGAACGTGCCGCCCTTCTTCGGGGTGAACCCGGCCGCGGCCAGCTTCTCCGCCACCCCGGTCATCCGGCAGACGCCGTGGATCGTGGACGGCAGCAGCGACTCGCCGATCTGATACCGCGGAAACGTCTCCTTCTCCAGAATCAGGACCCGGTGGCCCCGCATGGCGACGAGCGCGGCCAGCGTCGACCCACCCGGACCGCCCCCGACCACCACGACGTCGTACCCCTGCTCCTGACGACCCTCACTCATCATTGCTTCCCCCTCCAGGCGTCGTTGCTCTTCTCGTAGCGCGCCGGGCGCGGCCGCGGTCACGCGCCCCGCCCCTGCCGCGCGAACCGGCCGACCTTGCCGATGACGTCCTCGCCGTACAGGCGCAGCGCCTGCTGGAGCGCGAACTCGGCCATATAGCGGCGGAACTCCTCGACCGGCTCCTCGGCCCCGCCCAGCATCCGCCGGTTGGGCACGACCGCCGGGCCGCCCAGCCGCTCCACGGCGCCGGCCACGGCCGCGTCCATCTCCTCCGGCTCGACCACCTCGTCGATCAGCAGCCGGGCGTCGGGTTCGGTGGCCCGGATCCGGCGGCCCTGAAGGATGACCTGCCGGGAGATCCGCGGTCCGGTGTGCCGGCCGAGCCGGAAGTTCGCCGCCCCCGGCACGATGCCCTCCCGGGCCGCGGGCAGGCTGAGACAGGCGTCCGACGCGGCGAGCACATGGTCGAAGACGAGCAGCAGCTGGGTGCCGCCGCCGATGGCGAACGTCTCGACCGCCGCGACCCACGGCTTTTCGACCGTCGGGGAGTGCCAGGGCGCGGTGTCGGTGCGCACTCCCCTGACCAGCTTGTGGAGATAGCCCAGCTCGCGGCGGAGCAGAAAGCCGACCAGCGAAATGGACCCGGCGTGCAGGCTCTTGAGGTTGATGCCCGCGCTGAACACCCGCCGGCCCCGGTAGCGGGGGTGGCTCATCGGGCCGCCGCGCACCACCCCGACCCGCACCTCCGGGTCGAGCAGCGCGAGGTCGACGGCGGTCTCCATGTCGTCGACCTGCTGCTCGTCCTCGGCGTTCAGGCAGTCGTCCCGGCACATCGTCAGATACGCCGCGGCGCCGCGCCGCTCCAACCGCACCGACGTCGTCTCGAGGACACCGGTCCTGGTGAACTCCGGCAGCAGCCGCAGCGCCCGTGGTGTCGGCCGGAGCATCGCGTCGAGCAGATGCGGCCCGGACCGGGGCGAGCCCAGCACGGCGCGCAGGAAGATGCCCTGATCGATCTCGTACCCCTCCTTGTCCGCCTGCCGCCGGGCGCGGTCGGCCGCGAGCTGCCCGGCCGTGGGCAGCAGCGCGGGGAAGGCGTCCGCGGCGGCGCCGACGAGTTCGGCGATGCGGAGCTCGTCGGCGCCGCCGCTGGTGAGGTGGTCGTACACGGCGTCGGCGTGGGTGTGCAGATAGCGCGTCCGCAGCGCCCGGGCGGTGTCCTTGGCCGCGGCGAGCTCGGCCCGCTCCGCGGCTCCCCGGGCGCCGGGTTCGGGCAGTTTCGCCACCAGTTCGTCGACGCGATGGGCCGCCTGCCGCAGCTCCGGCCAGAGCGGGACGGTCATGACGCCTCCACCGCGGGCCGCCGCAACACCCGGTCACAGGCGGCCAGATGGGGGCCGAGCGCGTCCTCGAAGCTGGTCGTCGCGGCGTCGAAGAGCAACTGTCGGCGGATCGCGACCTCCTTCCCGGCCAGCCCGCTGACCAGCCCGGCGGTGGCCGCGACCGCACCGGCCGGGTCGTCGGCCAGCTCATCGGCCACGCCGAGCGCGAGCGCCTCGGGGGCCTCGATGGGCACGCCGAACAGCAGCGCCCGGCGGACCCGCGCGGGTCCGGCCAGCTGGACGAGCCGGTAGCCGGCCATCCCGGGCCAGGTCGCCGTGGCGTCGCCGTGGACGAGCAGCCGGGTGCCCGGGGTGACCACCCGGACGTCGCAGACGAGGAAGGCGTCCAGGGCCGCGCCACCGCAGTCCCCCGAGGCCACCGCGACGGTGGCCCGGGGCAGCCGCTCCAGGCGGCGCAGTGTCCGCTCCCACTTGCTGACGCGCATCACATCGAGGTCGCCGGTCCAGCCCGCCGCCGGGGCCCCGCCGACCCGTACGGCGACGACTCCGCAGCCGGGGCGGTCCTCGGCCTTGTCGCACACGGCCTGTACGGCGTTGACGGTCGCGGCGGTCGGCGGCTCGGCCCCGTCGACCGTCACGGTCAGCAGTTCTTCCATGACACCCTCCGCGCTCACCACTGGACCAGCGCCGTCTCGATCGTGGAGCCGGGCCCCATGGTCATCAGCACGCCGTACTCACCCGGTTTGGCGACTCCCTCGTCCAGGAGCCGTTCGTAGGAGAACAGGAACGAGCCGCTGGACACGTTGCCGTAGTCGCGCAGCACACCGACGGTGTGCCGGACGTCGTACCGGGTGAGCCCCAGGTTGACGACGACGGCGTCGATGACCTTCTTGCCGCCCGAGTGCACCAGCCAGTGGGAGATGTCGCTGCGGCGCAGCCCGGTGTCGGCCAGCAGCCGGTCCACGACCGGTTCGGCGTGGGCACCGACCACATAGGGGATCCGCGGGTCCAGGTAGAAGCTGTAGCGGCCCTGCTCGCGGTCCCAGTCGTAGCGCATGGCGTCGGAGGCGTCCGGGATGATGCGGCTGGCGAACTTGAGGATGCGCGGCCCCTCGGGGTCGGCCACGCCGTCCGGTCCTGAGCGGAGCGCGATCGCGCTCGCGCCGTCCCCGAAGAGGCTGTTGACGACGGCGGTGCGCATCGTGGAGTCGATCGCGTACGCGGCGGAGCAGGCTTCGGCGCAGAGCACGACGGCGAGTTCGCCGGGGTGGGCGGCGGCCCAGCCCGCGACCACGCCCAGGGCGTTCAGCCCGGCGTTGCAGCCCATGCCCACGATGTCGGAGCGGCTACAGTGCCGGTCGATGCCGAGCTCCTTGATGAGCAGGGCGCTCAGCCCCGGGGTGAGCAGTCCGGTGGAGGTCACACAGCACAGGTGGCGCAGCTCGGCCAGCTCGGCACCGGCCCGCTTGAGGCAGGCGCGCAGCGCCTCGGCGCCCATCTCGATGGCCTTGGCCTTGTGCTTGTCGAGCAGGTCGCCCTGTGGTTCGGGGACGCGGCCGCCCTTGCCGTCCGGCGGCGGGAGCGTCAGATGGCGGCGGTCGATGGCGCTGTTGAGGAAGACCGAACGGATCTTGGGGTCGGTGATCTGGAAGGCGTCGAGCACCTCCTGCTGGGTGTACGACGTGGATGTCACCGCCGTCCCCACGCCGAGGGCGCGGGGCCGTAGCTCGGCTGCCAGGGTCATCGGAAGGTCCACCCCCACATACGCGGCTTGCTCCGGGGCCGGCGACTGCGACTCAGTCCGGACACGTTGCCTCACCTTTCTCACTGGGATCCGCTGGTGCTGTGTGACGCGTTGTGCGGCGCGTTGTGCGAGGCGCCGGACGCGTTGTGCGGCGCGCTGTACGCCTCGATGAAGCGCGCGAGCCTCGCCGTGCCCTCGTCGATCTCGGCGGGCGTCAGATAGCTGATGGACAGCCGGATGCCGTGGTGGCCGCCGGTGCCGGGGTAGAAGTGCGTCATCGGCGTCCAGATCACGCCGAAGTCCTGTGCGGATGCGGTCAGTACGGTGTTGTCCACCCGGAACGGGACCCGCATGGTGAGGAAGAAGCCACCGCTAGGCTCGTTCCAGCGCACCCCGAGCGCCTCCCGGCGGGCGGCGGGCAGCCGGGCGTCCAGCCGCCGCAGCGTCTCCCGCATCGCCTCGCCGTAGTACGCGGCCGCCTCCGCGTTCAGCTCCGACAGGCGGCCCCGGGCGCCGAGCAGCGCGCCCGCCACGGCGGCTTGGCTGAGTGACGAGGTGTTGACCGTCACCATGCTCTTGATCTTGGCGAGTTCGTCCGCCAGCGGCCGTTCACCGCCCATGGCGTCCCGGACCTTCTGGTCGGCCACGACGAACCCGACCCGGGCGCCGGGGAAGACGGTCTTGGAGTACGAACCCAGGTGCACCACGCGGCGGGCCCGGTCCCGGGACTTCAGCGTCGGCAGCGGGGTGCCGGGGCTCACCTGCCGGTACGGGCTGTCCTCCAGCACCAGGAAGTCATGGCGCTCGGCCAGCTCCAGCAGCTCCTCCCGGGCCTTCGGGCCCATGGTGTTCCCGGACGGGTTGGAGTGGTCGGGCACCACGTAGAACGCGCGGGGGCGGCGGCCGCGCGCCCGCTCCGCGAGCACCGCGGCCTCCAGGTCGGCGGCGTGGAAGCCGTCCTCGCGCTCCTCCACCGGGCGCACGGCCACGTCCAGCAGCCTGGCCGCGCCGGTGATGCCCACGTAGCAGGGGCTGGAGACGAGCAGGACGTCCTCGGGGCCCGCGAAGAGCGCGCGCAGCACCAGCAGCATGGCCTCCTGGGCACCGACGGTCACCACGATGGACTCGGGCGGCACATCGGTGTCCTCGTCCACGCGCAGCGAGTCGGCGATGATCTGGCGGATCTGCCCGGCGGTGGGCCCGTACTGGTACAGCGCGGTACGGATGTCCGCCGGTGAACTCCCCCGCTCGGCCAGGTGGTCCAGATAGCGGCGGATATGGGTGAAGACCTGCTCGGTGTCGAAGAAGCCGTCGTACGGCCGGCCCGGGGCGAAGGAGATCGCGTCCGGATGGCGATGGGTCACCTCGTTGAGGAAGTTCATCGTGTCCAGCACCGGCTCGGAAACGCTGCCGTGCAGCTCTGCCATTTCGAGGTATTCCCGTTGACGGGTCTGCGCGGCGACGGTGGTTCCTGCCATGAATTCCCCCGGGCGGAAAATGGGTGAGGGCGGCTCGGATGCGAGCGACTTGACTGAGGCCGGATGAATGAGAGCGGCTGAATGAGCGCGGCTCGGATGCTTCAGCATCACACGCCCGTCGGCCTTTCGACAACGCCGTCCAATTGCTCGAACCGGGCACTTGGACGGGCTTGTCGGCGGCCCTGTGGAGCGCTATCCCGCGGGCATCGATTCGGCCGGGGCCCGGTTCCATCCGTCGGCGCCCAGCTTGGCCCCGATCCGCTCGGCGTCGGCCGTGGGAACGGGCACGCGCACCCGCAGCCCGCTCTCCTCCGCGGCCTCCACGGCGACGTCGTCCACGGCGATGCCGAGCGCCGCGACGGCGCCCAGCAGCCGGGCCAGCTCCCCCGGGCGGTCCGGGACCAGGATCCGAAGGCCCGCCTCGGCCACGGGCGGACCGGCGCCGGGGCGCGGCAGCCCGGCGAGCCCGGCCACGCCCCGGGCCAGCAGGTCCTCCAGGGTCCGTACGCCCTGGCCGTAGTCTCCGTCACCGTCCTCGGCGAGCACGTCCAGCGCCGCCGCCACCTGGGCCAGATCGGCCCGCAGCTCCTTCACCACCCCGGCCATGGCGGCCGCGTTGGACCGCAGGATGTCGCTCCACAGCAGGGGGTCCCCGGCGGCGATCCGGGTCACATCGCGCAGCCCCTGCCCGGCCAGCAGCGGCACCCCGGCCGGGCCGTCGCGCAGCCGGGCGGCCATCACGCTGGCCAGCAGATGCGGAACATGCGAGGTCAGCGCCACCACCTCGTCATGCTCCCGGCCGCGCATCACCACCGGCGCGGCGCCGCACAACTCCGCGAGTTCCAGGCCCCGGTCGAGGGCGGCGCGCGAGGTCAGCCGGTGCGGCGTCAGCGCCCAGGGGCGGCCCCGGAACAGCTCGGCCCGCGCCGCCAGCGGCCCCGACCGCTCCCGGCCGGCCAGCGGATGGCCGCCGACGTAGCGGGAGGGTTCGGGGGCGCGGGCGAGCACGGCCCGCTCCGGGCCCGCCTTCACGCTCGCCACATCGGTGTAGGCGCGGGCCAGACCGCGCGCCTGGGCCTCGATCAGCACCTCGGCGATCCGGCTCGGCGGCACCGCCAGCACGGCCAGGTCGACCGGGACCGGCGGGTCCTCCGCCCGGCCCGCGCCGAGTGCGGCGGCGATCCTGGCGGCGGCCCGGTTCCGGTCGGAGAGATACACCGATACGCCCTGAGCGGTGGCGGCGAGCGCGACCGACGTACCGATGAGGCCGGTGCCGATGACGGCCATCGTGCGCATCACAAGACATCACCCGTCCAAGACGACCGCGACCCGGAAACACAAAACGCGGCACAGCTTATGAAGAAGGCCCGGCGTCCACGAGTTCCGCCAACCGCCGGAATGGCATCGTTGGCTGGACGCGCCCATGGCCGCCTAGAGTTCTGCGGGCCCGGTTTTCTTCCGCATCTGGGGGCCAATATGAGGAATTCATCAAAAGCCGCGGAGCCGCTCGCGGATCTCGCCATCGACTATGTCGAGTTGTATGTGGAGAACCTGGATTCGAGCGCGTTCCAGTGGGTCGACCGGTATGCGTTCGCCATCATCGGCAGCGGCGGTTCGGCGGACTACCGCAGCCTGGCGCTGCGGCACGGGCAGATCACGCTGGTACTCACCCAGGCGACCTCCGACCGCCACCCCGCCTCGGCGTACGTACTCAGCCACGGCGACGGCGTGGCGGACATCGCGCTGCGCACCGCCGATGTGCGGGCGGCCTTCGAGGCGGCGGTGGCGAACGGCGCCGGTGTCCACCGGCGACCGGTCCGGCACACCGGTGACGGCCCGGCCGTCACCGCCGCGGTGCACGGCTTCGGGGACGTGGTCCACACCCTGGTCCAGCGCGCGCCGGACGCGGGCCCCGGGCTGCCCGCGGGTTTCGTGCCGACGGACGGCCAGGAGCGGCCCGACGGGCCGGGCGCCGCGGCGGGCCCGGACGGGGTGGGTCTGCTCGGCATCGACCACATCGCGGTCTGTCTCGGCACCGGCGACCTCGGCCCGGCCGTCGCGTACTACCAGCGGGCACTGGGCTTCCGGGACGTCTTCGCGGAGCACATCGTCGTCGGCGCCCAGGCGATGCACTCGAAGGTGGTGCAGAGCCCGTCCGGCACCGTCACGCTCACGCTCATCGAGCCAGACGACACGGCCCTGCCGGGGCAGATCGACGAGTTCCTGAAGAGCCACCAGGGCGCGGGCGTGCAGCACCTGGCCTTCTCCTCGCACGACGCCGTCGGCTCCGTGCGCGCCCTCTCCGACCGCGGCGTCACCTTCCTCACCACGCCCGACGCCTACTACGACCTGCTGGGTGAGCGGATCGACCTCAGCCCGCGGCGCCTGGCCGATCTGCGCGCCACCGGGGTGCTCGCGGACGAGGACCACGACGGACAGCTGTTCCAGATCTTCACGGCCTCGACCCACCCGCGGCACACCCTCTTCTACGAGGTCATCGAGCGGCAGGGCGCCCAGACCTTCGGCAGCGCGAACATCAAGGCGCTGTACGAGGCCGTGGAGCTGGAGAGGACCGGGCAGCGTGACTTCCGGCGCTGACCGTGCCGTTCGCGGTGCGGCCGGGGCGGATGCGGACGCCGTCGACGATGTCGGGAGCCTGGCGGACGCCGAGTGTCTGGCCGACCTCGAGCGCGCCGCCGCCACCGTCCTGCCGCCCGACGTGCGGGACTTCGTGGCGGGCGGCAGCGGTGCGGAGCTGACGCTCGCCGCCAACCGCGCGGCGTTCGACCGCACCTTCCTCGTGCCCCGGGTGCTGCGGGACGTCTCGCGGTGCGCGACCGACGTCACGCTGCTCGGCCGCCCGGCGGCGTTGCCGCTGGCGGTGGCCCCGGTGGCGTATCACCGACTGGTGAGCGAGGACGGTGAACTGGCCACCGCCCGAGCGGCGAAGGCCGCGGGGGTGCCGTTCGCGGTCTCCACGCTGAGCAGTGTGCCGGTGGAGGAGATCACGGCGGTCGGCGGGTCGGTCTGGTTCCAGCTGTACTGGCTGCGTGACGGCGCCCGGACGCTGGAGCTCGCCCGCCGGGCGGAGGACGCGGGCTGCGAGGCGCTCATGCTCACCGTCGACGTACCGTGGATGGGCCGCCGGCTGCGGGACATCCGCAATCGGTTCACGCTCCCGGCCGAGGTGCGGGCCGCCAACATCGACGCGGGCGGGACGGCGCACATCCGGCCGTCCGGTGCCTCGGCCGTGGCCGCGCACACCAGCGAGGCGTTCTCCCCGGGGCTGACCTGGGCCATGGTGGACCGGCTGCGGGAGCACACACGGCTGCCGCTGGTGCTCAAGGGCGTCCTGGCGCGGGAGGACGCGCTGCGCGCCGCCGAGTCGGGCGTCGACGCGCTGGTGGTCTCCAACCACGGCGGCCGTCAGCTCGACGGCGCCGTGCCGAGCCTGGACGCGCTGGCCGAGCTGGCGCCCGTGCTCGGCGGCCGCTGCGAGCTGCTGCTCGACGGCGGTGTCCGCAGCGGTACGGACATCCTCAGGGCCCTGGCCCTCGGCGCGGCCGGGGTGCTGGTGGGACGGCCGGTGATCTGGGGGCTGGCCGCGGCCGGTGAGGCGGGTGTGCGGCGGGTGTTCGAACTCCTGACCGCCGAACTGCGGTCGTCCCTGGGGCTGGCGGGCTGCGTCGATGTCACCGAGGCCCGGAGCCTGCGCACCGTGCGGTGAGCACGGACGAACCGGCCAGGACGGTCTCCCTCGTCCTGGCCGGAGCCCTTTTGTCGCCATGGGTGGGGCCGGAGCTGTCCAACCAGCGATTCCCGCTGGTTGGACGGCCCGGCAGAGTGTCCGGACGGACTACGCGAGCTGGAGGTCCACCCGGACCGCGATCTCGTCCCACATCCCCGCGCATTCACGGGCGAGGCTGGCCACGATGCCGCTGCAATGCGGCGGCACGTTCGCGATGATTTCCTGCCACTCCTCCGTGCTGAGCATGTTGATGTTGAGCAGCCGGAGCAGCCTGCGGCCCGTCTCGCTGAACCGCAGGGCGGGGTCCGAGGTGAGACGGTGCACGGCCGCGAGGCGATCGGCCATCGGGACCACCTCGGCGGTGGCCGCGCCCGCCGTGGACCGGCTCAGCGCCTCGGTCCGCCGGCCCCCGGCCTTCGCCGCGCCACGCGACTTCGGCAGGGGGTCCTCGCCCCTGCTCATACGGTTCCTGACATCCCGTGCGGTCTCCGGGGAGATCCCCGCGGCCCGGGCGATCTGGCGCAGCGACAGACCCGGGTTCGCCGTGATCAGCCTGCTCGCCAGCTCGCGCCCGGCGGCGCTGTTGATGGGACGGACCCGGCCGTCCTGACCGATACGGCTGCCACTGGCAGCGTCCTCGGCCGACGTCCGCCGCCGGATCTCCGCGACGGTGCCCGCCGAGATGCCCGAGACCGACGCGATCATGCGGTCCGACCACTGGGGATGCGACACGATGATGCGCGCGGCCGCGGACTTGCGGTCCGTCATCGACAGCGGCAGGCCATGAGTGATGTTGGAGCCGACGGCCAGGACGAACGCGTCGGCCTTGCTGCCGTCGAAGAACTTGACCTCGATCTTCTCGTCGCCGCGGAGCTCCGCGGCCCGTAGCCGGTGGGCGCCGTCGACCACCCGCATCGTGGACCGGTGAACGATGATGGGCGGTAACGTGACTTCCGTCTCCGCCAGCGCTTGGATGTGCTCCGGGTCCTCCCCTGAACTTCGCGGTGATTCCGCCGTCGAAATCGACGCGATGTCGACTTCGACGACCACTTCCTCAAGCTGCTGCTCGAACATCGCCAACCCCCCGCTCCAAGGCGAGCTCGCCTCGAAAGGAATTTCCATCCGGGGGGTGGCAGGAACGCTTTGGACACCACTTCGAAGATCGCCAATCGTGGCCGATCAATATCGACCACCCCCCGTTGCTCCACTTCGCGAAATCGCGAAAGGCCGTTCAATCTTTCGACGCAGACTCTAACAGCGCTCAGGCGGTTTGACACCCCGTATCCGCGCGCGGCGCGCCGCTGTTGCCCAACCAGAACTCAGGATGCCGGATGGAGCGATCACCAGCGGAAACGATGGCGTTCTGTAGGTGCCTACTGATACCGGCGGGACGAGACGCGTCACATGAGGTGAATGCGGCTCCGTTCAGCCCCTCATCTGGTGCTGCACGCTCTTTCCCGGAGCCCTGGAGCACTCATGAAATGCTTTCATGGGGCATGCGGGAACGCCAATTCTGGGGAATCGCGGGAATGCCGCTCCGGAATCCACGCCGTCGTCCCGCCGGCGGGACGGAAAGCATTGGCTAGAGGTTCTACGGAGCGCTGTTTACGCCCCCAGGGCAGGCGGGTCGGCGGCCGGGCCGGGAATATGCGGGACCGGGTCGTCGGCCGCCTCGTCGAGCATCCGGATGATCCAGTCCATGAGCCCGAGCCCGGCGGTCTCCGCCGCCCGCTCCCAGCGGATTCTGCGCTCGGCGACCACGTTCACCTGCACAACGCCCGGCTCCTGTGCGGCTTCCGGAGACTGCCGCCGCATCCGTATCTGACGGCGTAACGCATTGCGGGTCCAGCCGCCCTCCTCGGCCCGGGTCAGCCACTCCTCCTGCTCGGCCTCGGGGAGGGCCGCCACTTCCGCGTGGTGCTGAAAACTCAGCTTGCCCCGCCGCCTGCCGGGCTCGAACTTGCGTGCCACCCAGGCGTAGTTGCGGAGGGTCTGATAGTCCAGCGAGGTCTGCTTCAGCGCCTGGCGGTAGCGGTCGGGGTAGTGCTCCTGGCCGAAGATGAGCCAATCGCCCAGCCACCACGCGGAGGAGTCGGCGATGACGTGGATCTGCTGGCCGAGGTGGCGCCACTCGGGCAGCGGCAGATCGGGAGGGAGTGACAATCCCGTTCGCCGGGTGGTCGTCCGCCCGTTCGCGGGGATGGACATCGTGCACACCTCACCTGCCCTCGTCTTCGGCGGCCTCATCCTCCACAGCGGGGGGTTTCGGCGAGGTTTCATCGCACCCGGCCGGTTCCCATGGCCGAGAAGCGCATGACGCGCGGGCGGCCGAGGGCGTTACGGTGCCGAAACCCATGCACCGGTCTACTGGGCGCATGCATCCGGAATCAGTCTCACCGCGAGCCGACAGAGGAGGCTACATGGACACCGCAGCCCGGCGGTGTGCCGAATGCGGCGCCGAGTTCACCTGGACCAGCAGGAACCCGACGCGCAGGTTCTGCGGCTCCAGATGCAAGACCCGGTGGTGGCGGGCCCACCGCCGTGGCACGGCCACCGTGGACACCACGGACCGGACGCACCACCGGGCGCCGGCGCCGGTGCCCCCGCTCAGCACCGGCCATGAGTGCCCGAACTGCGGTCAGCACATCACCGTGCTCAATCTGATCGTCGCGGCCGACGGCGGTTCCGGGTCCGGCACCCTCACCGGCTGACCTCCGGCCGCAGGGCGGGCAGCACCCCGGAGCCGACGCTTTCGATGAGCTCGGTGGGCGGGTCGTAGGAACCGACGTGCTGGAGGAACACATCGGCCACCCCGTCGGCGCGCAGCGCGGTGAGCCGTTCGGCGATCTCCTTGGCGGTGCCGAAGAGGCAGAACTCCTGGGCGAAGCGCAGGGCCGTCTCATCGCTGACCCACGCCGAGCAGATCTCGACGGCCGCGGCCCAGTCCTCGGCGTGCACGAGGTCCGGATAGACCCCCTCCACCCGCGCCGGGACGTCCAGTTCGATCCCGGCCAGGGCGAGGAAGGGCGCTCCGCCGTTCTGCGCGATCGACGCACAGATCGGCTTGAGCAGCCGGGCCTCGGCCTCCACATCGTCGGTCACCGCGCAGAACGCCGAGACCGTCAGTGGGATCGCCGCCGGGGTGCGCCCCGCGGCCTCGGCGCCCTCCCGCACCCGGGCGGTGGCACCGGCGAGCGTCGTCCGCGAGACGCCGCTGAGCAGGATGACACCGTCGGCGATCTCCCCGGCGAGCCGCAGATTGCGCGGACCGCTGGCGGCCACGTGGATCGGCACGTCCGGATCCGGGTCCCGTAGCCGGGACCGTACGCCGTTGAAATCACACTCCTGCCCCTGGAGCAGCGCCCGCAGCGTGGCGGTCCCGGCGCGCAGTTCGGCCCCGGTGCTGGAGCGCACACCGATGGGCCCGACCGAGCTGTTGCCCACGCCGAGGCCGAGGGTGAACCGGCCGGGGGCCAGCTCGGCGACGCTGCGCGCGGCCGAGGCGACGACGGCCGGGTGCCGGGTGACGACGTTGGTGACCGCGCTGCCCAGGCCGATCCGTTCCGTACCCAGCGCGGCGGCGGTCAGGGCCGTGAACACATCCCGCCACAGCAGCTGGGAGTCGGGAAACCACACCTGGTCGAAGCCCAGTTCCTCCGCCCGCCGGGCGGTCCCGGCCAGCCGGTCCACCCGGTCGCACGGCGGTATGCGCACGCCGACGCGTATCCCGCTGTTCTCGTTCACGGTCTCCTCCTGAGGACTTGGTGTGGTGTTCGGTACGGCACGGTGTACGGCGGTCAGCGCACCCGCGCCGTATCGCCGTCGGCCAGGTGCGGAGCCGGAGCGCGGGACGGCTCCGCGGTGTCGTCCACCTCCCGCAGTAGCCGCGTGGGCGCGACCAGCTGGCGATGCCCAGGCTGTACTGCACGATCAGACCGTAGATCCGCACCACGTCCCGGTCGGACCGCCTGCCAGGAAGTAGCCGTAGCGCGTCATCGCGCCCACGCCGAGGTCCGCGGCGAGCCGCCGGATCGTCAGGACGTCGATGTCCTCCTCGTCGCAGATCCGGGCCGTCCCACCGATCGGCGGGCGATCAGGACGTGTTGTCCGGGCAGGAGGTGCTGTCCGGGCGGGCGGCCAGGTCGAGCGCGATGTCCGTGATCATGTCTTCCTGGCCGCCGACCATCGCGCGGCGGCCCACCTCGACCAGGATCGCGCGGGTGTCCAGGCCATGGCGGACCGCGGCGGCCTCGGCGTGGCGCAGGAAGCTGGAGTACACCCCCGCGTAGCCGAGGGTGAGGGTCTCGCGGTCGACCCGGACCTCGCGGTCCTGGAGGGGCCGTACGAGGTCGTCGGCGGCGTCCATCAGGGGGAACAGATCGCAGCCGTGCTTCCAGCCCATCAGGTCCGCGACCGCGATGAACGCCTCCAGCGGACAGTTGCCCGCCCCCGCGCCCTGCCCCGCGAGCGAGGCGTCGACGCGGGTGACGCCGTTCTCCACGGCCACCACGGTGTTGGCCACGCCGAGTGCGAGGTTGTGGTGGGCGTGGATGCCGAGCTCGGTGTCCGGATCGAGCACATCGCGGTAGGCGTGGAAACGGTCGCGGACACCGTCCATGGTGAGCCGGCCGCCGGAGTCGGTGACATACACACAGTGGGCGCCGTAGGACTCCATCAGCCGTGCCTGGCGGGCGAGTTCAGTCGGTTCCGCCATGTGCGACATCATCAGGAACCCGGCCACGTCCATGCCCATCTCGCGGGCGGCGGAGATGTGCTGGGCGGAGATGTCGGCCTCGGTGCAGTGGGTGGCGACGCGCACGGAGCGGATGCCGAGGGCGTGCGCCTGCTTGAGGTCGTGCAACGTGCCGATACCCGGCAGCAGCAGGGTGGTGGGGATCGCCGTGCCGGTGGCCCCGACGACGGCCTCGATCCAGTCCCAGTCGGTGTGGGCGCCGATTCCGTAGGTGATGCTGGAGCCGGACAGGCCGTCGCCGTGGGCGATCTCGATGGCGGCCACTCCGGCGGCGTCCAGCGCGGCGGCGATGGTACGGGCCTGCTCGACGGTGTAGCGGTGGCGGATGGCGTGCATGCCGTCCCGCAGGGTCACGTCCTGGATGTACAGGGCGGGCGGCACGGGCGGGGTGCCGGCGGTCGCGCCGGCGTCGGTCGTGGTCATCGTGCGGCCTCCTCGCCGGAGCGATGTGCGGCCAGGCGCTCCGCGGTGCGCAGCGCGGCCGAGGTCATGATGTCGAGGTTTCCGGCGTAGGCCGGGAGGTAGTGGGCGGCCCCCTCGACCTCGAGGAAGACCGAGACCCGCACCGCGTCGGTGTGCGCGGCCCCGGCGGGCAGCAGGGAGCGCACCGGGTCGTCCGGCCCCACCTGGTCGAACTGCACCTTCTGCTTGAGGCGGTAGCCGGGCACATACGCCTGCACGCGGCCGACCATCTCCTCCACGGAGCCGGTGACCTCCTCGGTGGCGCAGCCCGAGACCAGGCAGTGCACGGTGTCGCGCATGATCAGGGGCGGTTCGGCGGGGTTGAGGACGATGATGGCCTTGCCGCGGGCGGCGCCGCCGACGCGCTCGATGGCGGCGGCGGTGGTCTCGGTGAACTCGTCGATGTTCGCGCGGGTGCCGGGGCCCGCGGAGCGGGAGGAGATGGAGGCGACGATCTCCCCGTAGTGGACGGGGGTGACCGCGCCGACGGCGGCCACGATCGGGATCGTGGCCTGGCCGCCGCAGGTGACCATGTTGACGTTGGGCGCGCCGAGGTGGGCGTCGCCGTTGACCGGCGGCACCACATAGGGGCCGATGGCGGCCGGGGTGAGGTCGACGAGGGTGCGGCCGAGGGGGCGCAGCACCTCCTCGTGGCGCTTGTGGGCACCGGCGGAGGTGGCGTCGAAGACGATGTCCACGTCGGCGAACTCGTCCATCGCCACCAGCCCGGCCACGCCCCCGTGGGTGGTGGCCACCTTCAGGCGGCGGGCGCGGGCCAGACCGTCGGAGGCGGGATCGATCCCGGCCATCGCGGTGATCTCCAGGGTGTCGGAGAGCCGCAGTACCTTGATCAGGAGGTCGGTGCCGATGTTGCCGGAGCCGATGATCGCCACTTTGGTGCGGGTGTTGGTCTCGCTGCTCACCGGTGGTCTCCTTCCGCGGCGAACCCGACTCCTACGGCGCCCAGGTTCGAGATACGGGCGTGGAACGCATCGCCCGGGGCGGCCGGGACCATCGGCCCCAGGGCCCCGGTCAGGACGAGGTCGCCCGCGCGCAGCGGGTCGCCCCGCTCGGCGAGGGCCGAGGCCAGCCAGACGGCCGCGTTGAGGGGGCCGCCGAGGCAGTCGGCGCCGGTCCCGTGGGAGGCCATCTCGCCGTCGCGTGTCATGGTCATCTGTACGGAGCGCAGGTCGAGCCCGGACAGCGGCACCGGGGAGGCGCCGAGCACGTACAGCCCGCAGGAGGCGTTGTCGGCGACGGTGTCCACGATGGAGATGTCCCAGTCCCGCACCCGGCTGTCGACGATCTCCAGCGCGGGCAGCGCGAAGTCGGTGGCGCGCAGCAGGTCCACGACGGTGCAGTGGCGGTGTGGCAGATCGCTGCCGAGCACGAGCGCCACCTCGGCCTCCACCTTGGGCTGGAGCAGCCGCCCGACGGGCACCTCGCCGCCCTCCGGGACGGCGGCGTCCGCGAACAGCGCGCCGAAGTCCGGTTGGTCCACGCCGAGTTGGCGCTGTACGGCCGGAGACGTCAGGCCGATCTTCCGGCCGACGATCCGGCGGCCGGCGGCCTGTTCGCGTCGCAGGTTGAGCCGCTGCACCGCGTAGGCGGCCTCGATGTCGCCGTCGTCCAGGAGCGTGCGCACCGGCGCGCAGGCGATCCCGTCGCGGGCGGCGCTCGCGAGTGCGTCGGCGGCCTTGACCACGGCCCCGGGGAGGGAGTCCGTCGGGACGTGGTCGGGAACATTCGGCACGGGCTACCTCCTGGAGAAGAACATGGGGCCGGGGCCCGGCGCTCCCGATGTGGCCTCCGGTATAGACGCGCCGCCCATCACGAGCCAACTTTCGTTCCGTCACACGGAACGGGGCGCATGGCGACGTGCCGGGCGAGGTGACAATGACCTCGCGCACCCGCATCCGTCCAGCGATCCGTACCGCCTGACGGAACGCTTCGAGTGAGGACCCCGTCCCGGGCGAACGCCTCTTGACGGTACCCAAGGAGTTCCGTTCCACCTGGTCGGACACCACACCGGCGCAGTGATCGCGGTGGAGGTGGCGGCCCGCCTGGGCTCGCGGGTGCGGAGCCCGACGCTCTCCGCGACCCCGTTCATCACCCCGGAGAAGCGCGCCCCACGCCCTGCGGGTGCTGGACCGGGTGGCGGACGGCCATATCGCCATCCGGCTGTTCGCGATGGACGAGCGGCTGCCACGGATCGCCGCCCCGGCCACGGTCATCTGTGGACAGGACGACGACCCGTCGATGCCCAGCTTCGAGCCGATGGTGCGGGCGCTGTCGGCGAAGGGGCACATCGTGCCCGGGGCCGGTGTGCCGTTCCCCGAACAGCGGCCGGAGGAGTTCGCCCGGCTCGTGCGGGAGGCCGCCGCCTCCGCCGGGGTACGGCAGGCCGCCGCCTCCGCCGATCCGGCGGGCGGCTGAGCGTGGCGCGGCGTCAGGGCCCTGCGGGCCCGGGGAACAGCGAACGGTAGAAGGGCGTCGCGCGGAAGCCGTCCCCGTGGTGGGTCGAGCGCCAGCTCAGTGGCACCGCCGGGCGACCGGCCCGGTGCAGCTCGCCGGAGAGCGCGTAGTCGGGGTGTACGCCGTCGTCGCTCAGCGTGGTGGTGAAGTCGAACTCGAACCGGTCGCCCGGCCGCACCGGCAGGCCCTCCTCCGACAGCGGGGCGTAGACCGGGGTCCAACTGCTCGGCTGCACCAGCGAGTCGATGGGCTCATCGTCCTCGGCCACCCACAGTCGCATGCCCAGCGCGAGCCCGGAGAAGTCGCCCGGCCGGGTGAACGTCAGCTCGGCGCCGTCGACGCCCTCCGGGTCCAGATCGCCGTTGAACTCCAGCGGCTCCACCTCGACCGGGCCCGACAGATACGACCGCTCCCGCACCGCCGGGTTGTCCTGCAACCCCTCCAGGACCACCCGCAGATCGAAGGGGCGGCCCACCGAGGCGAACACCTCCTCCACATAGCGGAAGACGAACGGCGGAAAGCCGAGCGGCTCACCGCGACCCGCGCTGCCCAGATCCAGCGCGACGGCGGTGGTGACACTGCGGTGCGGGATGAACACCCCGCCGGGCTTCACCAGCCGCTTCCGCGCGTCCCGCAACACCGAGCCCGCGCCCTCGGAGCCGCCGAGCGTACCGATGATCTCCGAGACACACATCTCGACGGGCTCGGGCAGCTCGACCTCGGTGGACAGCCCCTCGACCACCGTGATCCGATCGGCGAAGCCCGCCTCCCCGATGGTCTCCCGCGCGATCCGCGCCGACTCGGGGATGACCTCCACCGCCCACACATGCCGCGCCCCGGCACGGGCGGCGGCCAGCGCCCACACCGCGTCCTTCCCCGTGCCGATGTCCAGCACCGTCCGCCCGGGGGCGTAGCGCCGGACGGCCTCGACATACCGGTTCATCCGGCGCTCGTCCTTGATCATCACTTCGTACGCGACGTCGTCGTACACCGGGTACTCACCGATCGAGGCGAACAGCCACACCGGGTTCGACTCCGGATCGCACGCCCGCACCGGCACCTTGCGCCCCGGCGCGGCTAACTCCCCGATAAAGGAATCCTGCATTCTTCAACCTTTCCCTGTGGGGGGATTTTCAAGGCCAGCATGCCAGGCCGGGAAACCCGGAATTCCCTAGGAATGGTATGCACCATGAACGAATAAAGTCCGAACATAGCATGGTTAAAGCGATGTAAAAGCGCCGAGCGCGACCCGAACAAACGATCACGTCACGCCCCCCGGATGCCGCCCTACAGACCCATGGAACGGTATACGTGCGGGCAATTGACATGTTCGCGAAAACCCGGGGGTTGCTTCGGTAAGTGAATTCGGCTTAATTTCGCGGACGAGCCGCCGGATCCGGCGCCGGGCCGTCCGAAAATAGCCGTCACCAATAGCCGGGCCGGTTATCCCTGATTATTTGCGCGACAGGCTTCTCACACGTTCCGCCCTCAACGGATGCGCGGGGAGAGCGAATGGACGCGGTGGAGCGCAACCACCTGGGCAGACGGACACTGTTGCGGGCCACCGCCGTGATACCGGCCGCGGGCACGGTGGCCGTCGCGTCGGGGACGACACCCGGTCACGCCGCCACCCCGAAGCCGGACGGCCACCCCTACGACTCCGCGTCACCTCGGTTCAGCCTCGCGATCCTGCCGGACACGCAGTACCTCTTCGACGCCGACAGCTCCGACCCGGAACCGCTCCGGGCGACCTTCCGGTACCTGGTGTCCCAGCGCGAGGACGCCAACATCGCGTTCATGGCGCACCTGGGCGATGTCACGGAGCACGGCTCGCGGGAGGAGATCTCGCTGGCCGCGACGGTGTTCGGGACCATCCACGGCAAGGTCCCCTACAGCGTGCTCGCCGGCAACCACGACATCGACTCCGGGACCGACGACCAGCGCGGCGACAGCGCGTATCTCGACGCCTTCGGCCCGCGGCGGTTCTCGTCCATGCCCACCTTCGGCGGCGCCTCGGCCGACGGTTACAACAGCTACCACGTGCTGCGCGCGGGCGGCCGGGAGTGGCTGGTCCTGGCGCTCGACTGGCGGGTCTCCGCCTCCGGTCTTGGCTGGGCGCGGAAGGTGCTCGGCGCGCACCCCACCCTGCCCGCGATCCTCACCACCCACGATCTGGCCTGGGCCGACGACGACGGCACCGCACAGCTCTCGGACAACGGCCGCCGACTGTGGGACGGCCTCATCCGCGGCAACGACCAGATCTTCCTCGCGCTGGGCGGGCACTACTGGCCTCCCGGGCGCACCGTCCTGACCAACGACGCGGGTCATGACGTCCACATCCACATCACCAACTACCAGGACCGGTACTACGGCGGCGCCGGGATGATCCGCCGCTACGCCTTCGACCTCGTCCGCGACGCGATCGACGTGGAGACCTTCGCGCCCTGGTTCCTCAGCCGCGATCCGCAGAAGCGCACACCGCTGGAGGCGGAGACCATCGAACTGACCGGGCCCGCCGACCGGTTCAGCCTGAGCATCGACTTCGAGCGCCGCTTCTCCGGCTTCGCGCCGGTCGTGCCGCGCAAGCCGCGCCCGGCGTCCGCGGTGATGCCGCGCGGCACCCTCGCGTACTGGCGCTTCGACGCCTCGGGAACCGCTCCCCGTGCGACGGGCGCGGGCACGCCCGTCGGTACGGACACGGTGATCCGCGATCTGTCCGGCCACGGCAACGACCTCCGGGTGACGCGGCTGCACGACAGCGCGCCCGAGATCCTGACCTGGTCCGGTGAGCACCACGGCGACCAGCCGGCCCACGCCAGCCTGCGCTTCGACGGCGGCAAGGCCCCCGACCGCGGCGCGGTCCTGACCACCTCGGCCACGGCGCCGCTGAACTCCGAGAAGTTCACCGGCGGTTACACCATCGAGACGTATCTCAAGCTCCCGGACCCCTTCGAGGGCGACCACGCCTGGATGGGCATCCTCAGCCGGGAGGGGCGCAACGGCGACGCGGGCAAGACCACCGGCTGGTCGCCCGACGAGCCGACGTGCAGCCTCAATGTGACCCCCGAACGCTTCCTCCAGTTCGTGGTCTACCCCCAGGTGCAGGACGCCGATCCCACCTCGTGGAGCCACGCCCTGCCGGTGGGCCGGTGGACCCATGTCGCGGTCGTCAACGACGGCCACCACACCGTGGTGTACGTCGACGGCTCGTTCGGGCAGGGCTTCTATGGCTGGATCGGCGACACGCGTATCGTCCAGCGGGCCTTGCGGCCAAAGGACTTCATGATCGCCCCCGCTTAGGGGGTGGCTGGCCGGTCTTGGCGCCTGCGGCGGGCTGCTTTCCCCTCCCCGCCCCGTCCCACAACTGGGGCTCCACCCCAGACCCCGGGCCACAGGGGTGAAGCTCCTGCCACCCGCGGCGGAGCCGGGTGGTCCGCGGGTGACCCGTGGTGTCTTCCGGGTCGGAGGGGGTAGGGGGCGTTCGTTCGAACCGATCAACGCCGCCCTCCCCTACGGCCAGGAGAACACGTGCCCAGAGCGCTCGTCACCGGGATCGCCGCCACCGCCGTCGCCACCGTCCTGCTCACCGGCTCCGGAGCCGTGAGCTCCACCGCCACGGCCACCGCGCCACGTCAGCCGCAGGCCACCGATGTCCACCGGGTCCACATCCAGGACGACTTCGACTCGCTCGGTCCCGAAGTACGGGCGCTGAAACTGGACTCGGGGCGCACCGCCCACTACATCGATGACGGCCCCCGGGACGGCAAGCCGGTGCTCTACATCGGCGGCACCGGCACCAGCGCGCGGGTGGCCCATATGACGGACTTCCTGCGCTCCACCCCGGAGTCCCTCGGGCTGCGGCTGATATCGGTCGAGCGCAACGGATTCGGGGACACCGAGTTCGACAAGAGCCTGGGGAAGGCCGACTTCGCCAGGGACGCCCTCCAGGTGCTGGACCGCATCGGGGTGCGCAAGGTCAGTGTGATCGCCATCTCGGGTGGCGGCCCGTACGCCGCCGAGCTGGCGTCCCTGGCCCCGGACCGCGTGTCGTCACTGCACCTGGCCGCCGCCCTGCCGCCGTACGGCGCCCAGCCTCCGTACTGCTCGATGTCCGACGAGGAGCTGGGCAAGTCCCTGGAGAAGCAGATCGCCGACCCCCGGGTCTGGTGGGCGCTCCCGGACGACAGCCCCACCAAGCGCATTTCCGGCTTCGCCGACACCGCCTTCGAGGACGGCGCCCGCACCTACAACCAACGCGGCCAGAAGGCCGACCCCGCGGCTCAGGTGCATGAGCAGAAGCTCTACTGCCAGCGGCCCGGCCCCGATCTGTCAAAGCTGACGGCCCCCGTCACCATCTACAGCGGGAAGAAGGACACGACCGTGCCGCCCAGCACGATCGACACCTGGAAGCAGCACCTGCCCGGCAATCCGGCCGTGCGCAGCTATGCCGACACGGGCCATGACGTGCAGTACCGCCACTGGGACCAGATCCTCGTCGACCTCGCCGGACACACGGACCGCAC
This sequence comes from Streptomyces javensis, assembly GCF_039525925.1. NCBI lineage: Bacteria > Bacillati > Actinomycetota > Actinomycetes > Kitasatosporales > Streptomycetaceae > Streptomyces > Streptomyces javensis. Next base: position 32,194 of record NZ_BAAAIF010000024.1, read on the forward strand.
GGTCATCTGCTACCGGGGCCACAGCACGATGCCACCGGCCCGGATCGCCGACCCGCTGGTCGAGAAGGGCCGGGCCACGCTCGGCAGCTGCGCCTGGCGGAAGGCCGGTAAGGACGGACCCATCGGCTGAGACGAGGTCCCGAGGCACGTCACGGCCGCCGCGCCCAGAACAGGGCGTGGCCGCTGTCGCCCTCGGGGACGAACCCCTCCTCCTCGACGGTCAACCCGGCCCGGGTGAGCCAGTCCCGGTAGGTGGCGGCGTCGGCGTGGCTCCACCACATCGTGGCGCCACCGCCGAGCCAGTTGTCATCGGCGCCGGTCCAGGCGGTGTGCCCGGTGGTGGCCAGGAGCCAGCCGCCGGGCCGGAGCCAGGTGGCGATCCTGGCGAGGAGGGGAGGTTGTTCGGCCAGCGGGATGTGGATCAGGGCGTAGAGGGAGACCACGGCGTCGAAGGAGGCGGCCGGGAACTCCACCGCCGTGGCATCCGCTTGGCGGAACTCGGCCTCCGGCACGAGCTCCCGCGCCCGGCGGATCTGCTCCCCGCTGATGTCGACACCGGTCACCCGGTGTCCTGCGGCGCTGAGCACCCGGGCGACCGGCAGGCCGGAGCCGCACCCCAGGTCCAGCACGGTGGCGGAGGGCGGGATGCGCTGCTGGAGGGCGCCGAGCCAGGGCTGGTACTTGGTCTCGGTGGCGTAGGACTGCTCGTAGTGGCGGGAGAGCGCGTCGTAACCGCGCCTGACCACGTCCTTGGGATCGTCAATGTCCACAGCGCAGCACGGTAGTTGGGGGCGGGTGCGCTCAGCGAACGGTTTTCGTGCGTCGGTGCGGCGCCGTTCGCGCCTTCGGCGCCTTTGAGCATGGGTCCGGACTGCGGTGGGGGGTACCCCTGGAAAGCGTTTGACACATTAGTTGCGTCAGATCAAGCATTTTCCGAGGGGGTACCCCGTACCCAGGAGAGGCTGCCCCACCGGCCCGGCGGACGGCGACGGCGCCGTGCCCCCGCCCCCCGCCGCCGCTGCTCACATGCGCCGAAGGCGCGAGACGATGCCCGCGCCTGGTCGCCCGTCCCCAGCGCCGTCAGACCTCGCGCACTGCGGCGACGAACTCCGCCCAGGCCCCGGCCGGGACGACCAGGGCGGGACCGTTCTTGTCCTTGGAGTCACGGATGCCGACCTGGGAGGTGAGGGGCAGGTGCGCGATCTCCACGCACGCGGTGCCGTTCGCCTCACTGTAGGAGGACTTGAACCATGCGCTTTCCGGCGCGGTGTCGGACGCTATGCGGTGGGTCATGTCAGACCTCTCGTGCTAGTCGTTGCAGGAATGCTGGTGTCTCACCAGGGGCGAGAGCCGCTGCGCGCAAGCCCTCGAACCTGCGAGAGAAGGACCAGATCGTGGTGTCTTTGTCACTGATATCGGACCCATCGGCGACGTCAGACTGCACAACCGTCGGCAACGGGGACCCGAACTCCAGGAGGGTGAAGTTGGAACCCGGACGGTACGTGGGCGTGGACATCGGGAGGATCTGAACGGTCACGTTGTCGAGTTGAGCGACCCTGATGATCTCCTCGTACTGCTCGCGCATCACGTCCGGGTTCCCGACCACCCGGCGCAGCGCGGCTTCGTCCTGGATGGCCCACAGCTCAAGCGGGCCCTCCCTACGGGCCAAGGCCCTCTTACGTTCCATACGGATCTGGATGTGTCGCTCGACGAACTCAGTCGTCGTCTCCTCGATGGACTTCGCCGCCTGAAACAACTCGCGGGCGTATCGCTCGGTCTGCAACAACCCGAGGACCACATTCGGTTGCCAAGCCCGGATGCTCCGAGCACCGCTCTCCAGCCCGATGTACATCCCCATGCCGGACGGCAGCACGCTGCGATAGAGCGACCACCAGCCCCGGTTGAGCGAGTCCCGGTGGATCTCGACCAGGAAATCCACGTCGTCCTCTTCCTCGACTCCGTAGCGGTCCAGCAGAGTTCGCAGCTCCGCAGCGGTCTTGAGACCGGTCAGACCGTTCTCCACGCGATGGAGCTTCGAAGGGGAGAACGTCAACCCGTCCACCGCCTCCGCGAGGGTGAATCCGGCCTTGTCCCTCAACCGCTTGAGCTCCCAGCCGAGTTGCATGCGACGGACCGTGGGTCCCGTTGGTGCTGCCACGAGTATGCCTCCCGGTGGGCTGAGCCTGCCATGCCGTGGTGCGAGTTCCGAGTCTGGCACCGGAAACCCGCTTTGTTCTGACAACAGCCCACTCGGTCACATATGCCACCTCAAGCGAGAAATTCAATCGCTCTTGCACAGCAACTCTTTCGGCCATGAAGCTGTTTCCGCCACCGCCTCATCACTCGCGGTAGCCGAACCTCGGAACGCCATGGAGCCCCTCATGCCTTCATCACGCCCCCGTCTGCTGCCCTGGCCCGGACTGAACGGGCAGCCCTGCTTCCTCGTCACCGACGACACCGGCACCGGCTACCTCTCCCGGCTGGCCGACGAGATGGAAGCCGTACAGCTACGGACCGGCGCCGAGCTTCTCGGGCATGCGCGACCACTGCTCCGGGACCACCGGGCCAGCGCCCGCGAGCTCCGCTTCGTGGGGCATCGGCTCGCCGAGGCGCTGCATGACGCGCTGCGGGTGGCCGAGAGCCGGGGGCGGCGGCTGGAGGACGGGGAAGAGACCGCGACGGAGCAGGGTTAGTAGAAGCATGAACAACAGCGTGGACGTCGTGGTCATCGGTGCCGGGCAGGCGGGGTTGTCCGGGGCCCATCACCTGAGGCGGGCCGGGTATGAGCCCGGTACCGGCTTTGTGGTGCTGGACCACGCGCCCGCGCCCGGCGGGGCGTGGCAGTTCCGGTGGCCGTCGCTGACGTACGGCAAGGTGCACGGGATGTACGACCTGCCAGGCATGCGGTTGACCAGCGACGACGCGGATCCCGAGCGGCCCTCGTCCGAGGTGATCCCGGCCTACTTCGCACGCTACGAGCGCGCCTTCGATCTGCGGGTCGTCCGCCCGGTGCACGTCGACGCCGTACGGGACGGGGACGACGGCCGGCTGCTGGTCGAGACCTCGGCCGGGACCTGGTCCGCGCGGGCGCTGATCAACGCGACCGGGACCTGGGACCGGCCGTTCTGGCCGCGCTACCCCGGGCAGGAGACCTTCCGGGGGCGGCAGCTGCACACCGCCCAGTACCCGGGGCCCGAGGCGTTCGCGGGGCGGCGGGTGATCGTCGTCGGGGGCGGCGCCTCCGGGGTGCAGCATCTGCTGGAGATCGCGGAGGTGGCGGCGGAGACCACCTGGGTGACCCGGCGCCCGCCGGTGTTCCGCGAGGGGCCGTTCGGCGAGGTGCAGGGGCGGGCGGCGGTGGCGCTGGTCGAGGAGCGGGTGCGGCGGGGACTGCCGCCGCAGAGCGTGGTGTCCGTGACCGGGCTGCCCATGACGGAGGCGATGGCGCGGGCCCGGGAGAAGGGGATACTCGACCGGCTGCCGATGTTCGAGCGGATCACCCCGGACGGGGTGGCCTGGGCCGATGGGCGCCATGTCGAGGCGGACACGATTCTCTGGGCCACCGGTTTCCGCGCCGCGATCGACCATCTGGCCCCGCTGCGGCTGCGTGAGCGGGGCGGCGGGATCGCGGTCGAGGGGACCCGGGCGGTCCGGGATCCACGGGTGCACCTGGTCGGCTACGGGCCGTCGGCCAGTACCGTCGGTGCCAACCGGGCGGGCCGGGCGGCCGTACACGAGATCCAGGAGCTGCTGGGTGCCACCGACGACACCCGGCGGTCAGCGGAGAAGGTCGCCGTCGGGCGTTGACCGGGTGCGGGCCGGGCCGGTGCTGCCCCGGACCACGAGGGTGGGGTCGAGGACGATGTCCCGGTCGGCGGTGCGGCCCTCGTCGAGTCGTTCGGCGGCTGCCCGGACGGCGACTTCGGCCGCCTCGGCGGCGTCCTGGCGCACGGAGGTGAGGTCGATGAAGGACAGTTGGGCGAGCCGGCTGTCGTCGTAGCCCACGATGGACACGTCATCGGGCACATGGACGCCCGCGCGCAGGAACGTGCCGAGGAGACCGTGCGCACAGCGGTCGTTCCCGGCGATGACGGCCGTGGGCAACTCGGGCCGCGCGAGCAGGTCCCGGGCCGCGCGGGCGCCGGATTCCTCGGTGTAGTCGCCGGGGTGGATCCGGATGTGGCCGGCCAGTCCGTGGTGGCGCATGGCGGCGCGGTATCCGCGCCGCCTCTCCTCGGCGCCGGGCATGGCGCCGCCGTCGATGTGCGCGATGGCGCGGTGTCCTTGTGCGACGAGGTGGTCGACGGCTTGGCGCATCCCGTTCCGCTCGGCGGTCCGGACGACGTCCGTACCGGCGGCTCGGATCAGCGGGTTGATCTCCACCACGGAGGGGCGGCCGACGTCCGTGGCCAGGTGGTGCCGCTCGAACGTCGTGCCGATGGTGATGATGGCTTCACAGCGCAGGCCGAGCAGTTCGTCCATCGCCTGGCGCTCGTCGCGGGTGTCGACCATGGCGTTCAGCACGAGGGTGTAGCCGTGCTTCCGGGCGGCGGGGTACAGGGCCTCGACGACGCCCACGTCGTGCGGCTGACGCATGGTGAACAGCACGCCCAACTGCCGACTGCGCGTGCGGCGCAGAAGCTGGGCGGCGGTGTCGGGGCGATAGCCCAGTTCCTCGGCCGCCTGGAACACGCGTCGGCGGGTATCGGGACTCGCACCGGGCTGGTTGCGGAACACCAGCGACACCAGGGCCTGCGAGACACCGACGCGGGCGGCGATATCGGACATGGTGGGGCGCTTGGGACGCCCCACCGGGGTTCCCCGCCCGGCCGAGGGGCCGGTGCTCCCTGGATCCCCCATCCCTGCCTCCCCGCGCTTCATGTCTTGACATGCGTCACACGCCACCCTCATAGTACGTGGCACTTGTACGTACTAGTTGTACTGACAAAAAGACAAAGGCTCTCCGCAGCCGCACGATCGTGGCTGGCTGGGCGGCCACTCACCCGACCTCGGGAAACAACCGGACGCGTCGGGGCGCCACCACGACCTCCGCTGCCTCCACGAGGAGACACGACGATGAACACCCGACTCGGCTCAGAGGACTCGGGCATCACACACCAAGACCCCGAACTGCCGCCGGACACCAAGGGTCCCCACTCACGACGGCTCGGCCTGGTCGCCGTCATCGTGACCTTCGGCGGGCTGCTGTTCGGCTATGACACCGGCGTCGTCAACGGCGCCCTCGATCCACTCACCGACGACCTCGGGCTGACCGCGTTCACCGAGGGCGTCGTCGTCAGCAACCTCATCTTCGGCGCCGCCTTCGGCGCCATGATCGGCGGAGTCCTCTCCGACCGGCACGGCCGCCGCCACAACATCCTGCTGCTGGCCCTGGTGTTCATGCTCGGCACCCTGGGCTGCGTCCTGTCGCCGAGCTGGCAGGTGCTCGCCCTCTTCCGCTTCATCCTCGGCCTCGCCGTGGGCGGCGCCTCGGCGACGGTCCCGGTCTACCTGGCCGAGATCGCCCCGGTCGAACGCCGCGGCTCCATCGTCACCCGCAACGAGGTGATGATCGTGACCGGCCAGTTCGCCGCGTTCGTCATCAACGCGGTGATCTTCAACCTCTGGGGCGAGACGGACGGCATCTGGCGGCTGATGCTGCTCGTCGCCGTCCTTCCGGCGATCGGGCTGTTCATCGGCATGCTGCGGCTGCCGGAGAGCCCGCGCTGGCTGGTCTCCCAGGGCCGTGACGAGGAGGCGCTCGCGGTGCTGTCCCAGGTCCGCACCCCCGAGCGGGCCCAGGCGGAGATGGCCGAGGTCCACCGGCTCGCCGAGGAGGAGCGGGTCGCCAAGACCGCGGGCAGGGTGGATCTCGGGGTGCGTTGGGTGCGCGTGCTCATCCTGATCGGGGCGGGGCTCGGATTCTGTCAGCAGTTCACCGGCATCAACTCCGTCATGTACTACGGTACGCAGCTGCTCGGCGACGCCGGGTTCTCGGGCGACTCCGCCATCATCGCGAACACCCTCAACGGCGCCTTCAGCGTCCTCGGCATCGCGGTGGGCGTGTCGGTCATCAACAAGCTCAAGCGGCGCACCATGCTGCTCGGCGGGTTCGCCCTGACCACGACGTTCCACCTGCTCGTCGGGCTCTCCGCGCTGCTGATGCCCGAGGGCACCGCGAAGGCGTGGTTCATCCTCGTGTTCGTCGTGCTCTTCGTCTTCTCCATGCAGGCCACCATCGGTCCGCTGGTCTGGCTGATCCTCTCCGAGATGTTCCCGCTGAAGATCCGCAGCCTGGCCATCGGCATCAGCATCTTCGTGCTGTGGATGGCGAACGCCCTGGTGGCCCTCGGCTTCCCGCCCATCGTGAAGGCCATGGGGATCTCGAACACCTTCTTCGCCTTCGCCGCCTTCGGTGTGCTGGCCCTCCTCTTCATCGCGACCTGTGTGCCCGAGACCAAGGGCCACTCGCTGGAGGAGCTGGAGGACGACTTCCGCGCCCGCTACTCCTCACCCGCCACGCCCCGAGAGGAAGGCTCCGCACCATGACCGTCCTGACCGCCATCGCCGAGGGCCGCGAGGGAGACCACGCGCTGACCGCGGGAATCGCCGAGGCCCGGCTGCTGGGCACCGATCTGGTGCTGGTCAATCTGCGACTGTCGGCGCTGGACCGCTCCGGGGTGCCCGATGACCTGCGGACCACGGTCGTCGAGCGCAGCGGTCCCGGTGACCGCGACCCGGTCGACGCCGTACTGGACGAGATCGAGGCCCGGCCCGATGTCGACCGGCTGGTCATCGGCCTCCGCCGGCGATCGCCGGTGGGCAAGGCGCTGTTGGGCAGTGTGAGCCAGCGGCTGCTGCTGGAGAGCCCCGTACCCGTGGTCGCGGTCAAACCACCGGTCTGACCGCGTCGGCGTGCTGGGCCGACGCCTTCACCGGGGCCGCCCGGATCAGCGAACCCGAGGTCAGGCGCCCGGTCTGGACGCGAACGTCGAGTCCCGCACCACCAGCTCCGGCTGGAGCACGATCCGCCGGTGCTGGTGGGCGGCGGCCCGGTCCCCCGTCTCCTCGATCAGCAGCTCGGCCGCCGTACGCCCCATCCGGAACGCCGGCTGACGCACCGACGTCAGCGGCACCGCGGCCGCCGCCGCGAACTCGATGTCGTCGTACCCCACCAGCGCCACCTCCCCCGGCACCGACACCCCGGCCGCGAAGAGGGCCTGGAGCACCCCCAGCGCCAGCAGGTCATTGGCGCAGAACACCGCCGTCGGCCGGGGTGAGATCCCCAGCAGCCGGGCGCCCGCGTCCCGGCCCGAGGCCACATCCAGCCGCTCGGCCTCGATGTGCACCATCGCCTCCTCCGACAGCCCCTCCTCGGCGAACGCGGTGAGCAGCCCGGTGCGCCGATCCTGGCACTGCGGCAGCAGCATCGGACCGCTGACGTAGACCGCGGAGCGGTGGCCCTGGGCGATGAGATGGCGCCCGGCGAGCGCACCGCCCTCGATGTCGTCGACCGACACCGAGCAGCCGTCGGAGCTGGGCACCTCGCGGTCCACGAAGACGAACGGGATGTCGTGGCGCCGGAAGCCCTCCAGGTTGGCGCCGGTGACATCGGCCGGGGTGACCAGCACCCCGCGCACCCGGTGCTCGGCGAAGAGCCCGAGGTAGTCGGCCTCCTCCTCCGGGCTCTGCGCGCTGTTGCACACCATCACCCCAAGACCCGCCTCCCGCGCCGCACGCTCCGCGCCGCTCGCCACGTCCACGAAGAACGGGTTCGCCATGTCCAGCACCAGCAGCGCGATGATGCGGCTGCGCCCGGCGCGCAGCTGGCGCGCGGACTCCTGGCGTACATAGCCCAGGCGCTCGATCACGGCCTGCACCCGGTCGCGCGTGGCCTCGGCGACCATCTCCGGCCGGTTGATCACGTTCGAGACGGTGCCGACCGACACTCCCGCCTGTCGCGCGACGTCCTTGATCCCCACCATGCGTCCCACGACCCGGGCCTCCGCCTTCCCGCGACCCACCGCGGTCGCGGGAACATGGTAGTGCGCTGTTCGACCGGTCGGGCAGGACCGGGCCGCCGCGGGCCCGGCACCGGCCCCGGCTCAGCCCCGGGCCCCGGCTCAGCCTCGGGAGCGCACCAGGCTCGATCCGCGGACGACGAGCTCGGGCTGGAGGACGATCCGCTGGTGGCTGTGGTCCCCGGCCCGCTCCCCCGTCTCCTCGATCAGCAGCTCGGCCGCCGTACGCCCCATCCGGAACGCCGGCTGACGCACCGACGTCAGCGGCACCGCGGCCGCCGCCGCGAACTCGATGTCGTCGTACCCCACCAGCGCCACCTCCCCCGGCACCGACACCCCGGCCCCGTACAGCGACTGGAGCACCCCCAGCGCCAGCAGGTCATTGGCGCAGAACACCGCCGTCGGCCGCGGGGACATGCCCAGCAGCCGGGCCCCCGCGTCCCGGCCGCAGGTCACATCCAGCCGGTCCACCTCGACATGGCGCAGCGCATGCTCGCCGAGCCCCCGCTCGCGCAGGGCGCGCAGCGCGCCCTCGCGGCGGTCGCGGCACTGGGCCAGCCGCATGGGCCCGCTCACATAGGCGAGGGACGGATGGCCGAGGCCCAGGAGGTGGCGGGCGGCGAGCTCGCCGCCGGTGACGTCGTCGACCGAGACCGAACACCCCTCGGCGCTGGGCAGCACCCGGTCCACGAGGACGAAGGGGATGGGCTGCCGCCGGAAGGAGGCGAGGTTGCGCCCGGTCATATCGGCCGGGGTCATCAGCACCCCGCGCACCCGCTGCTCGGCGAAGAGCCCGAGGTAGTCGGCCTCCTCCTCCGGGCTCTGCGCGCTGTTGCACACCATCACCCCAAGACCCGCCTCCCGCGCCGCACGCTCCGCGCCCCGCGCGACGTCCACGAAGAACGGGTTCGCCATGTCCAGCACCAGCAGCGAGATGATGCGGCTGTGGCCGGCCCGCAGCTGGCGCGCGGACTCCTGGCGTACATAGCCCAGGCGCTCGATGGTGGACAGCACCCGGGCCCGGGTCTCCTCGGACACCGAGTCCGGGCGGTTGATGACGTTGGAGACCGTGCCGACCGAGACCCCGGCCTCGCGCGCCACCTCCTTGATGCCCACGCCTGGCGCCATCGTCAGGAGGGGAGGGTGAAGTCGATGACGCGGAGGGCGGAGGGTGTGGTGCCGCTGGACTTCCGCTGGTACATGAACGACAGGACGCCGTCCTGGGCCAGCCGGGTGTCGTCCACGACGACCTCGCCGAAGGCGTTGAGGCCGCTGCCGTCGTAGACGGTCTTCCAGTCCGTCCAGCCCGAGGACTTGGACGCGGCCACGATCCGGCCGTACGGCATCACGGCGTAGGCGTTGTCGTAAGCGTCGAAGACCAGGTGGCTGCGCTGGGTGGAGCCGGGGGCCACCGGGATCTCGGTCTTCTTCCAGGCGCCCGCCGGGTCCTTGAAGACGTGGAAGGTACGGCCGTATCTCGTCCGGTCGGCCACGTAGTCGGTGGTGCACTGTCCGAAGCGGCCGGGGACATAGCTGATCAGGGCGTGGGGCGCGCCGGTGGAGTCGGTGGCCTGGCTCTCCTGGTTCATCAGCGAGTGGTCGGGGTTGAGCGGGTCGACGACGGTTCCGGCGTCGCCGACCGCCACCGTGTCGGAGCCACCGGTGGTGCCGGTGACGGCCCCCGCCGCGGTGCGCCATGTGCGGCCCCGGTCGGAGCTGTAGACATAGCCGGTGTCGTGGTTGGTGAGCCCGCCGCTCGCGCACATCACCGCGTTGCTCTGCTCACGCCAGGTGTAGAAGGCGTGCAGCCGACCGTCGGGCCCGTAGTCGATGCCGTGCAGGTACATATTGCGGGCGGTGCTGGAGCCGTGCTCGCTGCTGTAGGTGCCGGTGGCGGAGGACCACTCGCCGAGGGCCCGCCACTTGGTGCCGTCGTACTCGGCGAGCGCGTTGCGGCCGTTGCCGGAGACGCCGACGCGGTAGCTGAGCTGAAGCCTGCCCTCGGGGGTGGCGATGAACTGGGGGTAGGTGAACTGTGAGGTGAGCGCGAGGCCGTCGAGGGTGGTCTGGACGGCGCCGAACTGGCCGGTGGTCCACGGGTGCCCGGCGGGGTCGTCCACCAGCCCGGCCACCGACTTCACATAGAAGAAGCCGCTGCTGTGGGAGTCCATGTTCAGATGCAGCCGGCCGTCGGTCCGCGAGATCCCCATGGAGATGACGTTGTGGGAGTCGTCGGCGGTGAGGCGGTGCGGCAGGGTGACGGTCTGCCAGCTCCGCTGGGTGAGGGCGCGGCGCCCGATGACCGCGCTGCGGTCGGCGGTGTACCAGGCGGCGTACTGATAGCCCTTGTAGGTGAGCAGGCCGTTCTTCTGGAAGGCGTTGTTGTTGACCAGGCCGTCGTATGAGACGAAGTAGACGGCTTTGGGGTCGAGTTGGGTGTCGGCGAGCTTGCTGACGGCCGGGCCGGGGGCGGCGATGGAACCCGGGGTCGCGTTCGCGCCCGGGGGTGCGGCGGCTAGCAGGGCGGTGGCCAGGACGGCGATGGGCAGTGGTCTCATGTCCGTTCCTTTCCTGGTGCGCTTGTTGGGGGGCGGAGCGAGCTTCTGTCCCCACCCCCGCCCTTCCCGGACCAGGGGCTCCGCCCCTGGACCCCGTGATGCGTCGTCGGCCGACTGCGGCGCCATCGTGGCTGGTCGCGCAGTTCCCCGCGCCCCTCCGGGGCACTGCCGCCGCGTCCCGCGGCTACGCGAGGTGGAAGACCTCCGTGAGTGGCCTCATCGCCTCGTCCGGTTTCGCGCCGTCGAGCGCCTCGAAGAACGGCGCCATCTCGGCCTGCCAGCGGGCGTTGACCTCGGTGGCGGCCATCGCCGCCTGGGCCGCCTCGAAGTCCTCGGTCTCCAGATAGCCGACGAGCAGCCCGTCCTCGCGCAGGAAGAGCGAGTAGTTGTGCCAGCCGCTCTCCGAGAGCGCCGCCCGCATCTCGGGCCAGACGGCCGCGTGCCGCTCGCGGTACTCCTCGATCCGGTCCTGGCGGACCTTCAGCAGAAAACACACCCGCCGCATCGCCGACCGCCCCGGAATCAGAAGTGGTACTTGTCGATGTTGGACTTCTCGAAGACGGTGGGCGGGCCGAGGATGACCTCGCCGTTCTTGCCGACCGTGTACTCGCCCAGCTTCCCGGCCTTGAACTTCTCGCCCTCGGCCCCGGTGATCTGGCCGGAGGCGAGCGCGGCCGCGGCGTACGAGCCGAGGTAGCCGAGCTTCTTGGGGTCCCAGAGCGCGAACTGCTCGACGGTCCCGTCCTTGACGTACTTGCGCATCTGGTTGGGCGTGCCGAGTCCGTTCAGCACCACCTTGCCCTCGTACGAGGAGCCGCTGATGTAGCGGGCGGCCGCGGCGATGCCGACCGTGGTGGGCGCGATGATGCCCTTGAGCTTGGGGTACGCCTTGAGCAGGCCCTGGGTCTCCTGGAACGACTTCTGGTCGTCGTCGTCCCCGTACACCGTCTTGACCAGCTTCATGTTCTTGTAGGCGGGCTTGCTCAGCTCGTCCTTCATGAAGCGGATCCAGGTGTTCTGGTTGGTGGCGTTCTGGGTGGCGGAGAGGATCGCGATCTGGCCCTTGTAGTCCAGTTGCTTGGCGAGGTGCTGGACCTGGCTGCGGCCGATCTCCTCGGAGCTCGCCTGGTTGATGAAGAGCTGGCGGCAGGCCGGGGCGGTGTCGGAGTCGTACGCCACCACCTTGATGTCCTTCTTCATGGCCTGCTTGAGCGGGCCGCACACCGCGTTAGGGTCGTTGGCCGCGATCAGGATGGCGTCCTGGCGCTGCTGGACCAGGGTGTTGATGTACGACACCTGGGAGGAGGCGCTGGCGTCGGACGGGCCGACCTCCTTGCCCTTGCCGCCGAACTCCCCGGCGGCCGTGATCCCCGCCTCATCGATGATCTTCTCGTAGGGGTTGTTGATCTGCTTGGGCAGAAAGGCCAGCTTGAGGCCCTTCTTCAGAGGGGCGCCGGGGTCGGCCTTGGCATCGCTCCTGGCGGCGCCGCCGTTGTCGTTGTCCTTCTTGGTGGTGCCGCCACAGCCGGCCAGGGCCACGGCCAGGGCACAGACCGCGGCGGCGGTGGCGGCGGCGCGGCGGCGTCCGGAAGAGGACTGGATCATGAGGAGACCTTTCGCGGTGCGTGGGTGGATCAGCTGGTCGAGGCGGCGGCGCGCCGATGACGCCAGGCGCTCACGGTGGTGATCAGGCGGGGGGTGAGGACGGAGGCCACCAGCAGCAGCCCGGTGACGATCACCTGGACCTCGTTGGCCACGTCGTTGAGGGTCAGCAGGTTCTTCAGGACGCCGATGAGCAGTACTCCGGCGACGGCGCCGAACAGCGTGCCCTTCCCGCCGTCGAAGTCGACGCCGCCCAGCAGCACGGAGGCGATGACGAGCATTTCGAAGCCCTGGCCGTTGTCGGCCCGCGCGCTGCCGTACCGCAGGGTGAACACGACCCCCGCGAAGGCCGAGATCAGCCCGCTGACCACGAACAGCAGCAGCTTGAGGCGCTTGACGCGGATGCCCGCGAAGTACGCGGCGTCCTCCTGGGCACCGATGGCGAACAGCGACCGGCCCACGCCCGTGGCGTGCAGCACCACGGCGGCGATGGCGGCGAGCACGATGAACAGCGTCACCGGATAGGAGAGGAAGGTGCCGGGCACGGTGGTGGTGTCCACGGCCCACTTGGCGTACGTCTCGGGGAAGTCGGTGATGGCGTTTGAGCCGAGCACCACCGAGGCCAGCCCCCGGTAGAGCGCGAGCGTCCCGATGGTGACGGCCAGCGAGGGCAGCCCGACCCGGGTGACCAGCCAGCCGTTGAGCAGCCCGCCGGCCACCCCGACCAGCAGCACGATCGGCACGATGGTCTCGAACGCCCAGCCCGCGTCCCACAGTTGGCCGGTGAGCGCGCTGGACAGGCCGAGCATGGAGGCCACCGACAGATCCACCTGCCCGGCCACCACCAGCAGTGTCATCGGCAGCGCCATCAGCGCCACCTCGGCGATGTCGTTGAAGGCGAAGGCGAGGTTGTCGCGGCTCGCGAAGCCGTCCGTGGTGCCGAGGCCGGTGAGGAAGACGGCCACCAGCAGCACCCCGACGGCGGTGTCCCACCTGAGCTTCATCGGGCGCTCCTCTTCCTCAGTGCGCGGGTCATCCGCACCCGTACGATCCGGTCCACGCTGATGGCCGCCAGCAGCAGCGCACCGGCGATGGCGTCCTGCCAGAAGGAGTCGACCTTCAGCACGGCCAGTGCGCTGCCGATGGTGGTGAGCAGCAGCGCGCCCAGCGCCGCGCCCCACACCGTGCCGGTGCCGCCGACGATGGCGACGCCACCGACCACCACGGCGCTGACCACGGTCAGCTCCCAGCCGTGGGCGTTGTCGGCGACGACGGTGCCGAAGCGGGCCAGCCACAGCGCGCCCGCGAAGCCCGAGACGGCGCCGGAGAACAGATACGCGCCCAGCACCCGCCGCCGGATCGGCACCCCGGCCAGCCGGGCGGCCTCCGGGCTGGAGCCGATGGCGTACAGCTCACGGCCGCCGCGGTAGGTGCGCAGGACATACGCGGTCCCGGCGAGCACCACGAAGGCGATCAGCGGGAGGTAGGGGATGCCCAGCACGCTGCCGCTGCCGAGGTCCAGTACGGACTGCGGCACATCGGCGGCGTTGATCTGCTCGCCTTGCGCCCACCAGTAGTCGACGCCCTGGATGATGTAGAGCATCCCGAGGGTCACCACCAGCGCGGGCACCCGTCCGAAGCTCACCAGCGCACCGCTGACGATGCCGCAGCCCGCGCCGACGAGGAGGCCGAGAGCCAGGACCGTCAGCGCCCCGTGGTCGGTGCCGGAGACGAACTTTCCGCAGGCGAAGGCGGACAGGCCCACCACGGAGCCGACCGACAGATCGATGTTGCGGGTGATGACCACGACCGACTGCCCGACCGCGAGCAGCACCAGGATGGCGGCGTTGAGCAGCAGGTCCTTGATGCCCTGGTCGTCGAGGAAGCGCGGTTCGGCGATCCAGGTGAACAGCACCAGCAGTACGAGGGCCCCGGCGATGCTGATCTCCCGCGCGCGGAAGACGGCATCGACGAGCGAGCGGGCCGAGCGTGCCGTCTCCGGCGCGGCGGCGGGCTGGTCGGGTTTCTCGATGGTCACGCTCACGTGCGGGTCCCTTCTGCGGTGGCGCCGTCGGCGCCGGTGGGCCCGGTGGCGTGGGGGTGCCCGCTCGTGCCCGTGGCACCGGTGGCATCGGTGCGCCCGCTCACGCCGGTGTCGCCGGTGCGCCCGGTCTCGGCGTCGTTGCCGGTGCGCCCACTCGCGCCCGTGGCACCGGTGGCATCGGTGCGCCCGGTCGCGACGGTGTCGCCGGTGCGCCCGGTCTCGGCGTCGTTGCCGGTGCGCCCACTCGCGCCCGTGGCACCGGTGGCATCGGTGCGCCCGCCCGCGACGGTGTCGCCGGTGGCATCGGTGCGCCCGCCCGCGACGGTACCGCCGGTGCGCCCACTCGCGCCCGTGGCACCGGTGGATCCGGTCGCGGCGGCCTCACCGGGGAGCACGGTCGCGGCGGCCTCACCGGCGACACCGGCGCCTTCGGCGCCATCCGTGAGCCCGGTCGCGGCGGCCATCACGGACTCCTCGGTGGCCTCGGCGCGCGGGATCTCGGCCACCAGCCGGCCCTCGTGCATCACCAGGACCCGGTCGGCCATGCCCAGCACCTCGGGCAGATCGGAGGAGATCATCAGCACCGCGAGCCCGTCGGCGGCCAGTGACGACAGCAGCCGGTGCACCTCGGCCTTGGTGCCAACGTCGATCCCGCGCGTGGGCTCGTCCACGATGAGCACCGTGGGCTCGGTCGCCAGCCACTTGGCGAGCACGACCTTCTGCTGATTGCCGCCGGAGAGCACCCCCACGTGGTCGGCGAGGCTGCCGTACTTCAGCTGGAGCCGGACCGCCCAGTCGGCCGCGCGGCCGCGCTCCAGCGCGCGTTTCACCAGCCCGGCACGGCCCAGCCGGTCCAGGCCGGTCAGCCCGATGTTCCGCTCGATGGACATCTCCATCACCAGCCCCCGCTGGCGCCGGTCCTCGGGGACGAGCGCGAGCCCGGCGTCCATGGCGGCGGTCGGCGAACCGGGCCGCAGCACCGCCCCGTCGACCCGCACCTCGCCCGCGTCCGCCCGGTCCACGCCGAAGACGGCCTGGGCGACCTCGGTGCGCCCGGCGCCGACCAGCCCGGCGAGCGCGACGATCTCACCGCGCCGCACCTCGAAGGAGACGTCCCGGAAGACGCCCTCACGGGTCAGCCGGCGCACCGCCAGCGCGGTCTCGCCGACCCGGCTGTCCTGCTTGGGGTAGAGCTCGGCCAGGTCCCGGCCGACCATGCGGCGGACCAGGGCGTCCTGGGTGAGCCCGGCCAGCGGCTCGGAGGCCACCAACCGGCCGTCCCGCAGGGTGGTGACCCGCTGGCAGAGCTCGAAGATCTCCTCCAGGCGGTGGGAGATGAACAGCACGGCGGCGCCCTCGGCGCGCAGCGTCTCGACGACCGAGAAGAGCCGGGCGGTCTCGCTCCCGGTGAGCGCCGCCGTCGGCTCGTCCATGATCAGCACCCGGGCGTCGAAGGAGAGCGCCTTGGCGATCTCGACGATCTGCTGGTCGGCGATGGACAGACCCCTGGCGGGCCGGTCCGGGTCGAGTTCGACGCCGAGCCGCGCCATCAGGGCGGCGGTGGAGGTCCGTACGGCCCTGTGGTCGATCCGGCCGAGGGCCCGACGGGGCTGACGGCCCATGAAGATGTTCTCGGCGATGGACAGATCGGGGAAGAGCGTCGGCTCCTGGTAGATGACGGCGGTGCCGACGTCACGGGCGCCGGCGGGGCCGTGGAAGACCACCGGTTCGCCGTCCAGCAGCACCCGGCCGGAGTCGGGCCGGTGCACCCCGGCGAGGATCTTGATGAGCGTCGACTTGCCCGCCCCGTTCTCACCGGCCAGGGCATGGGCCTCACCGGCGAAGAGCTCGAGCGAGACGTCCCGGAGGGCCCGTACGGCGCCGAAGGATTTGTTCACCCCCTCGAGGGCGAGGACCGGCACACCGGTCGAAGCAGGCTGGCTCACGGAGTCTCCTGACGCGTACGCGGGGGCAATAAATGAAATGTTTCAATGCCGGATTCCGGGAAGCTAGCCGCGCCCCATGCGACCGTCAAGGGGGTGTGCACGGGATATGCCCACATCGCTCCAGCCCCCTTGACGCGCGCCGAGCCCCGGCCCTACGGTCCAGGCGCCTTGGGTTGAATCGTTTTCATCGATCGTTCCCATCCAGCCGTCCCTGGAGGAAGCCCATGATCAGCAGACGCCACCTGCTCGCCACCACCGCCGCCACCGGTACGGCCCTCACGGGTCTGCCCGCCCTCACCCCGTCCGCCACCGCCGAGGAACGCCCCGGCGCGGGGCTGCGGGTCCGGAGCACCACGGTGGAGTACGCGCCCCACCCGCTCGGCCTCGACACCGCCCGCCCCCGGCTGAGCTGGATCCTCGACTCGGACGCCCGCGACCAGCTCCAGAGCGCGTACCACATCCGGGTCGCCACCTCCCCCGACCGGCTCGGCGAGCCGGACGTCTGGGACAGCGGCAGGACGACATCGCGCCAGTCGGTCCTGGTCCCCTACGACGGCCCGGCCCTGCGCCCGCGCACCCGCTACCACTGGTCGGTGCGGGTCTGGGACGGCCACGGCCGTCCCTCCGCGTGGTCCGCCCCCGCCTGGTGGGAGACCGGGCTGCTCAACTCCGGTCAGTGGCAGGCCCGTTGGGTCGCCGCGCCCGCCGCGCTGACCGCGCCGCCGTCCCTGGAAGGCGCCTCCTGGATCTGGTTCCCCGAGGGGGATCCGGCCACCGAGGCCCCGGCGGCCACCCGGTGGTTCCGTACCACCGTCCACGCCCCGGGCACCGTCCGCCGCGCCCGGCTGGTGGTGGCGGCCGACGACGGCTTCACCGCCCATGTGAACGGCACCGAGGTCGCCGCCCGCGAGGCGGTGGGCGTCCTCAAGGCATGGAGCCATCCGGTCACCGTCGACGTCACCGAATTCCTCAGGCAGGGCGCCGCCACCCTCGCCGTCGCGGCCACCAACGCCGAGAAGGGCCCGGCCGGGCTGCTCGCCACCCTGGAGCTCACCACCGAGGACGGCACCACCCACCACCACACGGACGCCACCTGGCGCACGACCGACGCCGAACCCCCCGCCGGCTGGGCGGACCCGGACCACGACGACAGCGGCTGGGCCACCGCCAAGGAGCTGGCGGCCTGGGGCGGCGGGCCCTGGGGCAAAGTGCTCCCCCTCCAGTCCCCCGCCCAGCTGCGCCGCACCTTCCGGCTGACCAAGCCCGTGGCGCGCGCCCGGCTCTACTCCACGGCCCTTGGCCTCTACGAAGCCCACCTCAACGGCGTCCGCGTCGGCCGCGACCAGCTCGCGCCCGGCTGGACCGACTACCGCAAGCGGGTGGCGTACCAGACCTACGACGTCACCGACGCCCTCCGCCGTGGCACGAACGCCCTCGGGGTGACCCTCGCCACCGGCTGGTACGCGGGGAACATCGCCTGGTTCGGCCAGACCCAGTACGGCGACCACCCCGCCCTGCTCGCCCAGCTGGAGGTCACGTACACCGACGGCAGCACCGAGCGCATCACCACCGACCAGCAGTGGCGCGCGGCCACCGGCCCGCTGCTCACCGCCGACCTGCTGATGGGCGAGGAGTACGACGCCCGCGCGGAGACCCCCGGCTGGACCTCACCGGGCTTCGACGACACCGGCTGGCAGCCCGCCGTCACGGCCACCGACATCACGGCCGAGGTGGTGGCCCAGACCGACGCCCCGACCCGGGTGGAACGCGAGATCAAGCCGGTCAAGGTCACCCAACCCGCGCCCGGTGTCCACCTCTTCGACCTGGGACAGAACATGGTCGGCAGCGTCCGCCTCACGGTCTCCGGCCCGGCCGGCCACAAGGTCCGGATCCGCCACGCCGAGGTGCTGGGCCCGGATGGCACCGCCTACACGGCCAATCTGCGCACCGCCCGCCCCGTCGACACCTACACCCTCAAGGGCGGCGGCCGGGAGACCTACGAGCCGCGCTTCACCTTCCACGGCTTCCGCTACGTCGAGGTCACGGGCTATCCGGGAACGCCCTCCCGCGACGCGATCACCGGCCGGGTGATGCACACCGACGCCCCGTTCACCCTGTCGTTCCACACCGACTCGGCGATGCTCAACCAGCTGCACTCCAACATCACCTGGGGGCTGCGCGGCAACTTCCTGTCCATCCCCACCGACACCCCGGCACGGGACGAACGGCTCGGCTGGACCGGCGACATCAACGTGTTCTCCAGCACCGCCGCGTACACCATGGAGTCCGCCCGCTTCCTCACCAAGTGGCTCCAGGACCTGCGGGACGGCCAGACCGACGAGGGCTCCTTCCCCGATGTGGCACCGCACCTCGGCGACGTCGGCAACGGCGTGGCGGGCTGGGGCGACGCCGGGGTGACCGTGCCCTGGAACCTCTACCAGGCGTACGGCGACACCCGGGTGCTGCGCGAGAACTGGCCGGCCATGCGGCGCTGGATCAGCTACCTGGAGCGGCACAGCACCGACCTGCTGCGGCCCGCCGAGGGCTACGGCGACTGGCTCAGCGTCGAGGCGGACACCCCCAAGGACGTCATCGCCACCGCCTACTTCGCCCACGTCACCGACCTCGTCGCCCGCACCGCACACGTCCTGGGCGAGGACCCGGCCCCGTACGAAGACCTCCTGACCCGCGTCAAGGCGGCCTTCAACCGCGCGTACGTCTCCGCCGACGGCAGGATCAAGGGCGACACCCAGACCGTGTACGTCCTGGCGCTCTCCATGGACCTGCTCCCGGCGAACCTCCGCACACCCGCGGCCGATCGCCTCGTCGCCCTCATCGAGGACCGCGACTGGCATCTGTCCACCGGTTTCCTCGGCACCCCGCGGCTGCTTCCGACCCTCACCGAGACCGGTCACACCGACGTCGCCTACCGCCTGCTCCACCAGCGCACCTTCCCCTCCTGGGGCTACCAGATCGACCGGGGCGCGACCACGATGTGGGAGCGCTGGGACTCGATCAAGCCGGACGGGAGCTTCCAGGACGTCGGGATGAACTCGTTCAACCACTACGCCTACGGCTCGGTCGGCGAGTGGATGTACCAGAACATCACCGGGATCGCCCCCGCCGCCCCCGGCTTCCGCGAGATCCTCATCCGGCCCCGCCCCGGTGGCGAGGTGCGCTCCGCCGAGGGCCGCTACGACTCCCTCCACGGCCCGGTCACCACCCGCTGGTCGCAGGGCGGGGACAACGGCGGGGACTTCACCCTCACGGTGTCCATCCCCGTCAACACCACGGCCCAGATCTGGGTCCCGGCGCGCCGCGCGGCCGATGTGACCGCTCGCGGCGCCCGCCTGCTGCGCATGGCGGACGGGTGCGCGGTGTTCGCCGTGGGGTCGGGGACCCACCACTTCTTGACGCGTGGCCGACCGCGCGGCTAGGTTTCTTGAATCGTTTCATGAAGGAGATTCATGTCTGACGTTCCAGCCGTGAAGGCGGCCCTCAAGAGCCAGGCGGTCGAGACGCCGTCATGGGCGTACGGCAACTCCGGAACCCGCTTCAAGGTCTTCGCCCAGCCCGGTGTCCCGCGCACCCCCCAGGAGAAGCTGGACGACGCCGCCCAGGTGCACGCCGCCACCGGGGTCGCCCCCACGGTCGCCCTGCACATCCCCTGGGACCGGGTCGAGGACTACGGGGCGCTCGCCAAGTACGCGGAGGAACGCGGCCTGAAGCTGGGCGCCATCAACTCCAACGTCTTCCAGGACGACGACTACAAGCTGGGCTCGGTCACCCACCCCGACCCGGCGGTCCGTCGCAAGGCGCTGGGCCACCTGCTGGAGTGCGTCGACATCATGGACGCCACGGGCTCCCGCGACCTCAAGCTGTGGTTCTCCGACGGCACCAACTACCCCGGCCAGGACGACATCGCGGCCCGTCAGGACCGCCTCGCCGAGGCGCTGAGCGCGGTCTACGAGCGCCTCGGCGAGGACCAGCGGATGCTGCTGGAGTACAAGTTCTTCGAGCCCGCCTTCTACACCACGGACGTCCCGGACTGGGGCACCGCCTACGCCCACTGCCTCAAGCTGGGCCCCAAGGCCCAGGTCTGCGTGGACACCGGCCACCACGCGCCCGGCACCAACATCGAGTTCATCGTCGCGCTCCTCCTGCGCGAGAAGAAGCTCGGCGCCTTCGACTTCAACTCCCGCTTCTACGCGGACGACGACCTCATGGTCGGTGCCGCCGACCCCTTCCAGCTCTTCCGGATCATGTACGAGGTGGTCCGGGGCGGCGGGCTGACCTCGGGGGTCGCCTTCATGCTCGACCAGTGCCACAACATCGAGCCCAAGATCCCGGCGATCATCCGCTCGGTGATGAACGTCCAGGAGGCCACGGCCAAGGCCCTCCTGGTCGACCGCGACGCCCTCGCCACGGCCCAGCGCGAGGGCGATGTGCTCGGCGCCAACGCGGTCCTGATGGACGCGTACAACACCGACGTACGGCCGCTGCTGGCCGAGGTCCGGGAGGAACTGGGCATCGCCCCGGACCCGATGGGGGCGTACCGGGCCTCGGGGTGGGCGGAGCGGATCGTGGCGGAGCGGGTGGGGGGAGAGCAGGCGGGCTGGGGTGCGTAACGCCTGCGGCGGGCCCTTCCCCACCCCGCCCCTTCCCGAACCCGGGGGCAAGCCCCCGGACCCCCTCCGGCGCTCCGCCCCGGACCCGCTGGGGCTCCGCCCCCGACCCCCGGTCCTGTCCCGGCACCCCGAGGCTCCGCCACACGCTCCCAAGGCCCGCCCGGGGTCCCGAGGCTCGGTCCCGGGCCCTGCCGTCAGCCCCGGGGCTTCAGCGCAAGCCCCTGATCCCATCGGGCGCGCCCACGCCGGGCCCGCTTCTCGTCACCGCATTCGCTGAGACCGGTCCACACCCAGAGGAAGACATGACCGCAGAACCGCATCCCGAGGCGGCCGCGCTCCTGGAGCGCTCGCATCGTCTCGGTGCCGACCCCCGCAATACCAACTACGCGGGGGGAAACACCTCCGCCAAGGGCACCGCGACCGATCCCGTCACGGGCCAGGACGTCGAGCTGATGTGGGTCAAGGGCTCCGGGGGCGATCTGGGCACTCTCACCCACTCCGGGCTCGCCGCGCTCCGGCTGGACCGCCTTCGTGCGCTCACCGGTGTCTACCCCGGGGTGGACCGCGAGGATGAGATGGTCACGGCGTTCGACTACTGCCTGCACGGCAAGGGCGGGGCCGCGCCGTCCATCGACACCGCCATGCACGGCCTGGTGGACGCAGCCCACGTCGACCACCTCCACCCCGACTCCGGTATCGCCCTCGCCTGCGCGGCCGACGGCGAGGCGCTCACCAAAGAGTGTTTCGGCAACCAGGTCGTCTGGGTGCCCTGGCGCCGCCCCGGCTTCCAGCTGGGTCTGGACATCGCCGCCATCAAGAAGGCCAACCCCCAGGCCATCGGCTGCGTCCTCGGCGGCCACGGCATCACCGCCTGGGGCGACACCTCCGACGCGTGCGAGGCGAACTCGCTCCGCATGATCCGCACCGCCGAGGAGTTCCTCACCGCACGCGGCAAGGCGGACCCGTTCGGCCCCGTCATCCACCCCACCCTCCCCGAGGCCGAGCGCCGCGCCCGCGCGGCCGCCCTGGCCCCCGTGATCCGGGGCCTGGCCGCCACGGACCGCCCCCAGGTGGGCCACTTCACGGACAGCGACACCGTCCTGGACTTCGTCTCCCGCGCCGAACACCCCCGCCTGGCGGCCCTCGGCACCTCCTGCCCGGACCACTTCCTCCGCACCAAGGTCCGCCCCCTGGTCCTGGACCTCCCCCCGGACACGTCCCTCGACGACACGATCACCCGGCTCAAGGAACTCCACACCGCGTACCGCACCGACTACGCGGCCTACTACGAACGCCACGCCACCCCCGACTCCCCGCCCATGCGGGGCGCGGATCCCGCCATCGTGCTGATCCCCGGAGTCGGGATGTTCAGCTACGGCAAGGACAAGCAAACGGCCCGCGTGGCAGGCGAGTTCTACGTCAACGCGATCAACGTCATGCGCGGCGCGGAAGCCGTCTCCACCTACTCCCCCATCGAGGAGTCGGAGAAGTTCCGCATCGAGTACTGGGCGCTCGAAGAGGCCAAGCTCCAGCGCATGCCCGAGCCGAAGCCCCTCGCCAGCCGCGTCGCCCTGGTGACCGGCGCGGGGTCCGGCATCGGCAGGGCGATCGCCCACCGCCTCGCGGCCGAGGGCGCGTGCGTCGTGGTCGCGGACATCGACGCCGAATCAGCCGTGGCCGTGGCCCAGGAGCTCGGCGGCCCGGACAAGGCCACGGCGGCCACCGCCGACGTCACCTCGGAAGAGCAGATCAAGGAAGCGTTCCACCAGGCGGCGCTGGACTTCGGCGGCGTGGACATCCTCATCAACAACGCCGGGATCAGCATCTCCAAGCCCCTGCTCGAGACGACCACCGCCGACTGGGACCTCCAGCACACCATCATGGCGCGAGGCAGCTTCCTGGCCTCCCGCGAGGCAGCGAGGACCTTCATCGCCCAGAACACGGGCGGCGACATCGTGTACATCACGTCCAAGAACGCCGTGTTCGCGGGCCCGAACAACATCGCCTACTCCGCGACCAAGGCCGACCAGGCCCACCAGGTCCGGCTCCTGGCCGCGGAATTGGGCGAGCACGGCATCCGCGTCAACGGCGTGAACCCCGACGGCGTCGTCCAAGGCTCCGGTATCTTCGCGGGCGGCTGGGGCGCACAACGGGCGGCCGTGTACGGCGTCCCCGAGGAGAAGCTGGGCGAGTTCTACGCCCAACGCACCCTGCTCAAGCGCGAAGTGCTCCCCTCCCACGTGGCGAACGCGGTCTTCGCCCTCGTCGGCGGCGACCTCACGCACACCACGGGTCTGCACGTCCCGGTCGACGCCGGCGTCGCGGCGGCGTTCCTGCGCTGACACGCGCGTGCGGGGGCGGGGTCCGGAGGCCCCGGCCCCCGCCCCGTACGAACCACAGCAACCACCACGCACCCCACCACCCACCACGAGGTCCACGTGCCCACCACAGAACACCGCTTCGCCGCCGTGGACCTCGGTGCGTCCAGCGGCCGCGTCATCGTCGGGGAGGTCACCCCCGAACGGCTGACCCTCCACGAGGCGCACCGCTTCCCCAACCGGCCGACCCGCGTCCTGGGCACCCTGCACTGGGACGTCCTGTCCCTGTACCAGGGCGTCCTGAACGGCCTCAAGGCAGCTGCCGTGCATACGGGCGACGGCCTGACCAGCATCGGCATCGACACCTGGGCCGTCGACTACGGCCTGCTCGCCGCCGACGGCACCCTGCTGGCCAACCCCGTCCACTACCGCGACACCCGCACCACCGGCGCCGCCGAAAAGGTCGCTGCCGCGCTCCCGCCCCAAGCCCTGTACGCCGCCACCGGCATCCAGCACCTCCCCTTCAACACCATCTACCAGCTCACAGCGGCCCAGGGCACCCCCACCCTCAGCGCCGCCCACCGCCTCCTCCTCATCCCCGACCTCATCTCGTACTGGCTGACCGGCGAGCCCGGCACCGAACTGACCAACGCCTCCACCACCCAGCTGATCGACCCCCGCACCCGCGACTGGGCCGCCCCGGTGGCAAGGGCGCTGGGCATCGACCTGTCGCTCTTCCCGCCCCTGCGCCGCCCGGGCGACCCCGCCGGAACCCTGCGCCAGGACGTTCTCACCGAGACCGGCCTCACCCACCCCCTCCCCGTGACCGCCGTCGGCTCGCACGACACCGCGTCCGCCGTAGTCGGCGTACCGGCCACCACACCCGACTTCGCGTACATCGCCACCGGCACCTGGTCCCTCGCCGGGCTCGAGTTGGACGCGCCGGTGCTCACCGAGGAGAGCCGCGCGGCCAACTTCACCAATGAGCTGGGTGTGGACGGCACGGTCCGCTATCTGCGCAACATCATGGGCCTGTGGATGCTCCAGGAGTGCGTCCGCACCTGGGACACCGAGAACGCCCGGACCACCCGAGCCACCAGCGCGGACCTCACCGCCCTGATCCGGGCCGCGGCCCAAGCCACCCCCCTCCGCTCCGTCGTGGACGCCGGCGACCCCGCCTTCATCGCCCCCCACCACATGCCCGACCGCATCGCCGACGCCTGCCGCCGCACGGGCCAGCCCGTCCCCCGCACCCCCGCCGAGACCACTCGCTGCGTCCTGGACTCCCTCGCCCTGGCCCACCGCCGCGCGATCGAGGACGCCACCCGGCTGTCCGGCCGTACGGTCAGCGCCGTGCACATCGTCGGTGGCGGTGTGCACAACACACTGTTGTGCCAGCTCACCGCCGACGCCTGCGGCCTCCCCGTGATCGCGGGCCCGGCCGAGGCGGCGGCCCTCGGAAACGTACTGGTCCAGGCGCGGACGGCCGGAGTGATCACCGGTGGGCTGCCCGAGTTGCGCGCCCTGCTTCACAGCACCCAGCCACTGAGGCAGTATGAGCCCACAGGTGATCATTCGGCGTGGGACCGGGCAGCCGCCCGGCTCGGGGACGCACAGGTCACAACGGCCACCAGCGGCCGGGCAAAGGCCGCCACCGGCCAGGGCGACGAGGAGGAACCGTGCGCGTAGCGCTCTTCATCACCTGCGTCAACGACACCCTCTATCCGCGCACCGGCCAAGCCGTGGTCACGCTCCTGAGGCGCCTCGGCGTGGAAGTCGGCTTCCCGGAGGCGCAGAGCTGCTGCGGCCAGCCGCAGTTCAACACCGGCTACCGGCACGAGACCGAACCGCTGATGCGCCGCTACGCCACGGCGTTCCGCGACTACGAATACGTGGTGACCCCCTCGGGGTCATGCGCGGCGATGGTGCGGGACAACTACCCCCGGATGGGCGCGAAGGCCGCCGCCGAGGGGCGTGGCCAGGAGCTCGCGGACGCGGCGGCCGAGGCCGTGCCCAAGACCTACGAGCTCACCGAATTCCTCACGGATGTCCTGAAGGTCACGGATGTCGGCGCTTACTACCCGCACACCGTGACCTACCACCCCACCTGCCACGGCCTGCGGATGCTGAAGCTCGGCGACCGCCCGCGCTCGCTCCTCGCCGCCGTGAAGGGGCTGAACCTGGTGGAGCTGCCGGGCGCCGAGGAGTGCTGTGGCTTCGGCGGGACGTTCGCCGTCAAGAACGCGGCGGTCTCGGCGGCCATGGGGGCGGACAAGGCGCGCAACATCACGGCGACCGGGGCCGAAGCGGTGTGCACCCTCGACAACTCCTGCCAGCTGCACATCGGCGGCACACTCGCCCGCCAGGGCTCCACGGTCCGCCCCGTCCACCTCGCCGAGATCCTGGCCAGCACGGAAGGAGACGTCTGGTGAGCGGAACCCACCAGGCCACCTACCTGGGTATGCCCGCCTTCCCCCAGGCGGCCGACGCCTCGACCCGGAACACCCAGCTGCGTGCCAACCTCCGCCACGCCACCCACACCATCCGCGCCAAGCGCGCCACGGCCGTGGCGGAACTGGACGACTGGTCGCGGCTGCGCGCCGCGGGCGCGGCCATCAAGGACCGTACGCTGCGCCATCTCGACCACTATCTGGAGCAGCTGGAGAGCGCGGTCACGGCGGCCGGCGGCCAGGTCCACTGGGCGGCGGACGCGGACGAGGCGAACCGGATCGTCACCGAGCTGGTGCGGGCCACGGGCGAGCGCGAGGTCGTCAAGGTCAAGTCGATGGCCACGCAGGAGATCGGTCTGAACGGCGCGCTCGCCACGGCCGGGATCACCGCGTACGAGACCGATCTCGCCGAGCTGATCGTGCAGCTCGGGGACGACCTCCCGTCGCACATCCTGGTCCCGGCGATCCACCGCAACCGGGGCGAGATCCGGGACATCTTCACGGAGAAGATGTCCCAGTGGGGCCGCCCGGCCCCGGAGGGGCTGACCGACGCGCCCGCCGACCTCGCCGAGGCCGCGCGGCTCCACCTCCGCGAGAAGTTCCTGAACGCCAAGGTGGGGATCTCCGGGGCCAACTTCATGGTCGCGGAGACCGGCACGCTCGTGGTCGTGGAGTCCGAGGGCAACGGCCGGATGTGTCTGACCCTGCCCGAGACGCTGATCTCCGTCGTCGGCATCGAGAAGGTGGTGCCCACCTTCCAGGACCTGGAGGTCTTCCTCCAGCTCCTGCCGCGCTCCTCGACCGCCGAGCGGATGAACCCGTACACCTCCACCTGGACCGGCACCACGGACGCCGACGGTCCGCGCACCTTCCACCTCGTCCTGCTCGACAACGGCCGCACCGACACCCTCGCCGACACCGTGGGCCGGCAGGCGCTGCGCTGCATCCGGTGCTCGGCGTGTCTCAATGTGTGCCCGGTGTACGAGCGGGCGGGCGGCCATGCGTACGGATCGGCGTACCCGGGCCCGATCGGCGCGATCCTCACCCCCCAACTGCGCGGCACCCAGAGCGAACTGGACGCCTCGCTCCCGTACGCCTCGTCCCTGTGCGGGGCGTGCTACGAGGTGTGCCCGGTCGCGATCGACATCCCGGAGATCCTGGTCCATCTGCGCGAGCGGGTGGTCGAGGGCGGCCCCGTCTCCGTCCGCGGCACCCGTACGGTCATCAAGCCCGCCAAGGGCCACGCCGCCGAGCGCGCCGCGATGCGCGCCGCCCGCTGGGCCCTGGACCACCCCCGGCTGCTGCGCACCGGCCAGCGGCTGGCCTCCCGCACCCGCCGCTTCCATCCGCGGCGGCTGCCCGGTCCCGGGCGGGCGTGGAGCGAGACGCGGGAGCTGCCGAAGGTGCCGGAGGAGTCGTTCCGCGACTGGTGGCAACGCACCCGGGGCGGGAGCGACGCCGGGAGCCGCACAGAGGGAAGGAAGAACACCACATGACCCCGCGAGACTCCGGCTCCCAGAACCCTGGCCCCCAGAACCCCGGCGCGCACCGTCCCGCCGCCCAAAGCCCCGCCGCCCAGAACCCTGGCACCCAGAACCCCGGCGCCCCGGGCCCGGACTCGCGCGCCCTGGTCATGGCCCGCATCCGTCGCGCCCTGGCCGATGTGCCGCGCGCCGAGACACCCGGCGAGGTGCCGGTC
This sequence comes from Streptomyces javensis, assembly GCF_039525925.1. Lineage (NCBI taxonomy): Bacteria > Bacillati > Actinomycetota > Actinomycetes > Kitasatosporales > Streptomycetaceae > Streptomyces > Streptomyces javensis. The sequence goes on from NZ_BAAAIF010000024.1 coordinate 59,460, forward strand.
GAGCGCACGTACCACCGCGTCCACGGTGACCGCACCGCCGACCGGACCGCGGACCTCCTCGCGGAGAACCTCGCCGACTACCGGGCGATCGTCCACCGCGCCGACACCCCGTCGCCCCCCGACACTCCGTCCTCCCTCCCGGCCCTGATCGCCCGCCTCCTCGCCGACCGCGGCGCGACCAGCGTGGCCGTACCCGCGGGCCTCCCGGACTCGTGGCTGTCCGCCGTCCCCGACTCGGTGCGCCGGGTTCCGGATACGGCGGAGCTGACCCCGCACGACCTGGACGCGGTCTCCAGCGTGGTGACGGGCTGCGCCGTGGCCATCGCCGAGACGGGCACCGTGGTCCTGGACGCCGGGCCCGACCAGGGCCGTCGCCGCATCACCCTGGTGCCCGACCACCACATCTGCGTGATCCGCGTCACCGACCAGGTCGTGAGCTCCGTCCCCGAGGCGCTCGAACGCCTCGACCCGGCCCGCCCGTTGACCTGGATCTCGGGACCGTCCGCGACCAGCGACATCGAACTCGACCGCGTCGAAGGCGTCCATGGCCCCCGCACCCTCGAAGTGATCCTCACCGGGCCGGAATCCGCAGGTCAGAGCTGATGGATCGACAGGGGAGCCCGGAGGCATACCTCCGCCGTGGCGGGGCATATGCCATGGGGACATAGAGGGGAACACCTGCGCGGGGGATGCGGTCTTCCTCACATACCGCCGGTAACACCCCTGTTGGGCGGTTTACGCCGATGCCATTGTCGGTAGGGGCCTCTACTCTTATGGTCATGCGTCCGACTCCTACTCACCAACCTGCCTTACTGACCAGCCCCGCCACCGACCAGGCCAACGAGGCGATACGCGTCTTTCTGCGGGCCCGGGCAGGCCGGGCACTGCGGCCCTCCGAGCGGGCCGAGTACAGCCGGTTGCTGAAGGTCTACACACGGGCGTTGCGCGGCGAGGTGGAAAAGGCCGCCTGAGCGGCACGGGGGCGATGCGCGCAACGGCCCGCGCCACCCACGAAGGTGAGAGCGGCCGACCACAGGTGAACATCGGGGGGACGCCATGCGGGCCGTGGGGAAGATCGTCTTAGGGGCACTGTCGGTGGGGCTCCTGGGGGTCGCCGGTTACGGCGGATACAACCTCTACTCGGGCGTCACCGGCGGCGACACCACCGCGGCCCATGACGGTCCGGTGACCGGGGACGAGGCCCGGCAGACCGCGCGGGAGTTCCTGGACGCGTGGGCGGACGGCAATGACATGCTCGCCGCCGGGCTCACCAACGACGCCGAGTCGGCCATCGGCGCCCTCAGCGGCTACCGCGACGACGGGCATGTGAAGAAGGTGACGACCACCCCGGGCACGGCGCGGGGCACCACGGTCCCGTTCACCGTCAAGGCCGAAGTGGTCTTCGGCAAGGCCCGATCCAGCTGGACCTACACATCGCGGCTGACCGTGGTGCGCGGCCGGACGACCAAGAAGCCGCTGGTCGACTGGAGGCCCTCGGTCCTCCACCCCAAGCTGGGCGCCGATCAGTCCGTACGGACGGATCTGGCGGACAATCCGCCGGTCCGGGTGCTGGACCGGGACGGCAAGGAGCTGCGGCAGGGCCGCTATCCCTCGCTCGACCCGGTGCTGATCGCGCTGCGCGCGAGATACGGGGCCGACGCGGGCGGCCGGGCCCGGGTGGAGGTCTCCGCGGTCAAGCCCGACGGGACCGCCGGGGCCACGCTGCATGTGGTGACGAAGGGCACCCCGGGCACGCTGCGCACGACTCTGGACGCGGGGGCACAGCAGAGCGCGGAGAAGGCGGTGGCCACGCGCGACGGGGCCTCCGTGGTGGCGCTCAAGCCCAGCACCGGGGAGATCCTGGCGGTGGCCAACTCCGACCAGGCCGAGTTCAACGCCGCGTTGCAGGGGCAGACGGCGCCGGGGTCCACGTTCAAGATAGTCACCGCGGCCACTCTGCTGGAGGCGGGCAAGGTCAGCCCGAGCCGCCCGGTGCCGTGTCCGAAGACGGCGGCGTACGCACAAGGCATGATGTTCCACAACGTCGAGGACAGCGAGAACCCCGCCGCCACCTTCGCCCAGGACTTCGCGGCGTCCTGCAACACCGCGTTCGTATCGCTCGCCGGGGCCGTGCCCGATGGCGCGTTGGCCCAGGAGGCGCGGGCGGTGTTCGGGCTCGGGCTGGACTGGCGGGTCGGGGTCACCACCTTCGACGGCGAGGTGCCGGGCGGAAGCGGCGACGACAAGGCCGCGGCCATGATCGGCCAGGGCACGGTCCAGATGAATCCGCTCACCATCGCCTCGGTCGCGGCCACGGCCCAGACGGGCACCTTCAAGCAGCCCGTCCTCGTACCGCGCTCCGTCGACCACCGGGAGATCGCCACCAGCGACCGCGGCCTCAGCCCGGCCACCGTCACGCAGCTCAAGGCCATGATGCGGCTGACCGCCACCAGCGGCACCGCCGCCCGGGCGATGTCCGGGCTCACCGGCGACATCGGCGCCAAGACGGGTTCGGCCGAGATCGACGGCCAGCCCAAGACCAACGCCTGGTTCACCGCCTACCGGAACGATGTGGCGGCGGCCGCCGTGGTCACCGGCGGCGGGCACGGCGGGGACGCCGCCGGGCCCGTCGTCCGCGCGGTGCTCGAGGCGGGCTGAGACGCCCGGCCCCTCAGCTCTTCAGCCGCTCACGCAGCTCCTCGGCGTCGGCCAGGAACCACGTCTGCCGTCCCCGATTGCACTCGCGGACGAAGTCCCGCAGCGCCGAACTGCCCTCCGTATGACGGGAGATGTCGCCGAGGACCACCAGCCCCATGGCGTACTGCACGAACTTCTGGATGATGTCCCCGGCCACCCGCGTGCTCAGCCGGAAGAACGCCTCGTCGAACCGCTCGACCGGGAGGACGACCCACTGGGCGCCCTGGTACCCGGCGTTGCCGATGAGATCCAGCGCGTCGCGCTCACCGCCGATGGTCTCGCCCTCGGCGGCACACATCAGGACGGGGACACCGTGGATCGTCTGCACATCGCTCATGGTCGCCAAGGCTATGGGCGCACCACGGGTGCGGTCGACAGCATTTCCCCAGCTGCCCCGACGCTTCGTACAAGGGTTGGTCGAAGGGGTTGTCTATGGTCTGGCCCACGCTCTAGCCTGGCGCGGCACCCGCGACACAGCAGCACCTGCCCGCGCAGAGGGGATTCTGGCGTGAAGCGCACGTCCCGCGACATCCGCACCGCCAACCGCTACGGGGTGCTGCGCCATATCGTCGCCCAATCCCCCGTCTCCCGGCAGGAGGTGGCCGCCGCCACCGAGCTGAGCCTGGCCACCGTGGCGAATCTCGTCGGGGAGCTGCTCGACCTCGGGATGCTGGTGGAGGTCGGCTACGAGGACTCCGACGGCGGCCGGCCGCGCGGACTGCTCGCGGTCAACTCCTCGGGCGGCGCGCTGATCGGGGTGGATGTGGCGGAGACGTACATCCATGTCGAGCTGTTCGACCTGGCGCTGACCGTCCTGGCCCGCGCGGACGAGGAGTTGCGCCCGGAGGAGAACGACCCGGCCAAGGTGGTGGCGCATATCGCCGCCGCCGTGTCCTCGGTGGTCGAGCAGGCGGACGTGGCCGCGGACCGGGTGCTGGGCGTCGGCGTCAGCATGCCGGGCCAGGTGGACCGCGAGGGCGGGGTCTCGGTCTTCGCCCCCAACTGGGACTGGCATGACGTCCCGCTGCTGCGGCTGCTGGCCGAGCACATTCCCCACCCCCTCCACCTCGACAATCCACTGCGCGCCTGCACGGTGGCCGAGCAGTGGTTCGGGGCGGCGCGGGGGCGGAACGACGCCGTGGTGGTCAACCTCGGTACGGGCGTGGGGGCCGGGCTGGCGCTCGGCGGCACCCTGCACCGAGGGGTCAGCAACAGCGCCGGGGAGTGGGGGCACACCACCCTCATCCTGGACGGACGACAGTGCCACTGCGGCAACCAGGGGTGTGTGGAGACCTACGTCGGCGCCCCCGGCATCATGCGGAACCTGCGCGAGCTGAGCCCGGACAGCCCGCTGCTGCACCCGGACGACCAGACGGCCACCATCGAAGCGCTCGGCCGGGGCCTGGCGGAGGGCGATCCGGTGGCCGCGAAGGTCGTACAGGCCACCGCGCGCTATCTCGGCGCCGCGCTCGCCGATCTGATCAACCTGCTCAACCCGGAAGTGATCGTGCTCAGCAGCTGGGTGGCGGCCGCCCTCGGTGAGCCGCTGCTCATCGAGGTGCGCGAGGCGGTGGCGGTGCGCGCGCTGCGCCGCCCGCTGGCGAACACCGAGATCGTGCTGTGCCCGATCCCGTCCAACCCCGTGAGCCTCGGCGCGGCGACCTTCGCCCTGGAGGGCTCGCTCGCGTCGGTGGGCCTGAAGAACCGCCGCACCGCACCGAGGAACCGCAGCACGCCCTGAGAGACCGCGGTCACCACTTTCGTGCCCGGTCGGCGCGGCTGATTCCCGTCCCCGCGCGGGGTGCGCAAGTCTGCCATGGGAGCGTTCCCATAGCGGCTTCCGCACCCCTTTCGTTCGACGCCTCGAACCACCCGGCGCCGCCCTGACGCGACGTCACCTCCCTTACCGCTCCCACTTCGTCCAACCCCTTGCCGAAGTCTTCGTCTATGGCTAACGTCCCGCTGCACCAAGGAACGTGACGGAACCTGGCGGCGACGGAGACGAGGACGTCATATGTCGAACATCAGCAGAGGCAGGGACTGGGACCGCCGCGGCGTGCTGCGCGCGATGGGCGGGGCGGCGGCCCTCGGCGGACTCGCCGCCTGCGGTTCGAACACCGGCCGCTCGGGCGGCGGCGGTAAGTCGATCAAGCAGATGTACCACGCCTATGGAGAGCAGGGCACCCAGCAGGCCGCGAAGAAGTTCGCCGACGCCTACGGCAAGGCCAAGGTCACCATCGAATGGGTGCCGGGCGAATACGAGTCGAAACTGGCGACCACCCTGCTGGGCTCCGGGGCACCGGACGTCTTCGAATACCACCCCGATCTCCAGCTGGTGCGCTCCCGGCAGATCGTCCCCCTCGACGACATCATCGCCGATGTCAAGGACGACTTCCTGCCGGAGGACATCACGGCGAATTCCGTGGACGGGAAGATCTACGGCATCCGTATGATCGACGATCCGCAGTTCTTCTTCTACCGCAAGTCCCTCTTCGAAAAGGCCGGGGTCAAGCCTCCGGCCACCTTCGACGAGCTGATCGACGCCGCGCACAAACTCACCAGCGGCAAGGTCAAGGGGCTGTACATCGGCCAGAACCTCAAGACCATCAGCAAACCGCTGGTGTGGTCGACGGGACCGCACTATCTGGACGCGGACCACAGAATCGCCTACCACACCGACAATCTCGTGGAGACCCTCACCAAGGCACGGGAGCTCTACAGGAGCAAGTCACTGCTCCTGGGCGCCCCGACCGAGGTCTGGGACCCGGCCAGTTTCCTCCAGGGTCTGTGCGCCATCCAGTGGTGCGGCATATGGGCGATACCGGCGATCCAGAAGGCGTTCGGCGACGACTTCGGGATCTTCCCCTTCCCCAGGTCCGGCGCCAAGGGGCGCCAAGTGGTCTACAACGGCGGCTGGTCCACCTATGTGTCCGCCAAGGCCAAGGACGTCGACGCGGCCAAGGCATTCGTCAAATGGCTGTGGATCGACCAGAAGAAGTACCAGCAGGAGTGGGCGCTGGACTACGGATTCCACATCCCGGCGCGCAGGAGCATCGCCGCCGGGGCGGACAAGCTCAAGAGCGGAGTGGCGGCCGAGGCGGTCGAACTGTTCAACACCCACGGTGTCTTCGACGACCCGTACTGGACCGAGGGGATGTTCAACATCCTGCTCGACGCGGTGGTCAATTCGGTGCGCGACAGCAAGAGTCCCGAAGCCGAACTCGACAGCGCCGACAAGAAGATCGAGCGCGCGCTGAAGAAGCTCGGATAGGTCCGGCGACCGGAACCGTCATGGCGACCACCACACCCACCCCCAGTGCCGCCAAGGGCCGAGCGCCCCGAGGAGCGGCCCCCGCCCGGCGACGGCCGCGCGGTCTCGGCGGCTCCCGCGGCCGCGCCCTCAACTTCTGGCTCTTCACCGGCCCGTTCCTGATCGGGCTGATCGTCTTCGTCTATGTGCCGATCGGCTGGAGCCTCTGGCTGAGCCTGCACAACGCCCAGGGCACCGTCACCCCCACCGAGTTCGTCGGTCTCGGCAACTACGCCGATATGCTCGGCGACGGCGATTTCGTGGACAGTCTCGTCAACTTCACGATCTTCGCCGCGATCATCGTGCCGATCACCTACGCCCTCTCCCTCACCCTCGCGCTGCTGGTCCACCGCATCCGCTTCATGAAGGCGTTCTTCCGGTCGGTCTTCTTCCTCCCCACCGCGTGCAGCTTCGTCGTGGCCTCGCTGGTGTGGAAGATGTCGCTGTTCAACGGCTTGCGCTACGGGATGCTGAACACCGTGCTGGGCTGGTTCGGTATCGACTCCATCGCCTGGCTCGCCTCCCCGCATCCACCCTGGTACTGGCTGGTGATCTGCTCCGCCCGGCTGTGGCTGCAATGCGGCTTCTACATGATCCTCTTCCTGGCGGCGCTCCAGAACATCCCGCGTGAGCTGTACGAGGCGGCGGCCGTGGACGGCGCGAAACCGGGCTGGCAGACGTTCCGCCACATCACCCTGCCGCAGCTGCGCGCCACCTCGGTCGCGGTCGTCCTGCTGCTGCTCATCGCGGCGTACCAGGCGTTCGACGAGTTCTACAACATCCTCGACGAGGGCCGGGCCACCTGGGGCCGGCCGCCCCTGGTCGACCTCTACCTCCAGGCCCTCGGCGCCAACCAGGACTACGGCCACGCCAGCGCGGGCGCACTGATCCTCGCCCTGCTGATCGCCCTGGTGACCCTGGCCCAGGGCCGGTTCCTCGGCTTCGGAAGGGGCGATGAGAAGTGACCGTCACGACGCCCGGGCCCGCGGGGGCCCGCAAGCGCACCCCGCGCTCGGTCATGAGCGGCACCGGGCTGTACCTCGCCCTCGGCGTGGCGACGGTGCTGTTCCTGGTGCCCTTCTATCTGATCGTCCGCAACGCCCTGTCCACCGACGCGGACATCACCGGCGAGAGCTGGCGGTTCTTCCCCACCGACCTCCAGTGGGGGAACGTCAAGGAGCTGTTCGACGACCCCTCGGTGCCGTTCGCGAAGGCCCTGTGGAACTCCACGGTGGTGGCCGTGCTGCACACCCTGGGCACCCTGCTGGTCTGCTCCCTGGCCGGGTACGGCCTGGCCCGCATCCCGTACGCCCACGCGAACAAGGTGCTGTACGCGGTGCTGTTCACCCTGATGGTCCCGGCGGCCGTGACCTTCGTGCCGAGCTATGTGCTGGTGTCCTCGCTCGGCTGGGTCTCCTCGCTGCGCGGTCTGATCATCCCGGGGCTGTTCAGCGGATTCACCGCGTTCCTCTTCCGTCAGTACTTCCTGGGCTTCCCCAAGGAGCTGGAGGAGGCGGCCCGGGTGGACGGGCTCGGCTACTGGGGCGCGTACTGGCGCATCGTGGTGCCCAATTCGCTGAACTTCTTCGCCGCGATCTCGGTCATCACCTTCATCAGCGGCTGGAACGCCTTCCTGTGGCCCCTGGTCATCGGCCAGGATCAGAGCTCGTGGACCGTGCAGGTCGCGCTGTCCTCCTATATGACCGCACAGACCATCAACATCCACCTGATCTTCATGGCAACGGCCGTATCGATTCTGCCACTTGTCCTGGTCTTCGTGTTCCTCCAGCGCTGGCTGGTGCAAGGTGTCGCACAGACCGGTATCAAGGGCTGACCGAGGAGAACGATGAGCTCCACGCAGCACACGCCACTGCCCTACTACGAGGACGTCTCCCCCGGCGCGGGAGCGCTGCCACCCCGCCCCTGGACCCCATCCTCCGACGCCGCGCGGCTGAGCCTGAACGGGACGTGGTCGTTCCGGCTGTCGCCGACCGCCACCGCCGAGGACGACTCCTTCGCCCGCCCGGGCTACGACGCCCGTGGCTGGGACGAGCTCCCGGTGCCCGGCCACTGGGTGCTGCACGGTCACGGGGCACCGATCTACACCAATGTGCGCTACCCCTTCCCGGTGGATCCGCCGCGCGTGCCCGACGAGAACCCGACCGGCGACCATCTGCGCGTCTTCGACCTGCCCGGCGACTGGCCGGCCGGCGGGGACGCGGTCCTGCGCTTCGAGGGCGTCGAGTCCTGCGCCCGGGTCTGGCTCAACGGTGAGGAGCTGGGCACCTTCAAGGGCAGCCGGCTGCCGCACGAGTTCGCGGTCGGCGGTCTGCTCCAGCCGTCGGGCAACGTACTGGCCGTACGCGTCCACCAGTGGTCCTCCGGAAGCTATCTCGAGGACCAGGACCAGTGGTGGCTGCCCGGGATCTTCCGTGAGGTGACGCTCGAGCACCGCCCCGAGGGCTCGCTCGACGACTACTTCGTCCACGCTTCGTACGACCACACCTCGGGCGAGGGCACACTGCGGATCGACGCCGACCCCGGCGGCCGGGTCACCGTGCCCGAGCTGGGTCTCGACCTGGCCACCGGGGAGAGCGCCAGCGTCCCCGTCGAGCCGTGGACGGCGGAGACGCCCCGGCTGTACGAGGCGCGGCTGACCACCGTGGGCGAGAGCGTCCCGCTGCGGGTGGGCTTCCGTACCGTGGTGGTCGAGGACGGGCTGCTCAAGGTCAACGGCCGGCGGGTGCTCTTCCGCGGCGTCAACCGCCATGAGTTCCACCCGGAGAACGGGCGGGCGGTGGACCTCGCGACCATGCGCCGCGATCTGGTGCTGATGAAGCAGCACAACATCAACGCCGTGCGCACCAGCCACTATCCGCCGCATCCGGCCTTCCTCGGGCTCTGCGACGAGCTGGGTCTCTGGGTCATCGACGAATGCGATCTGGAGACCCATGGCTTCGTCGACCTGGACTGGCGGAACAATCCGGTGGACGACGACCGCTGGACCCCGGCGCTGCTCGACCGGGCCGAGCGGATGGTCGAGCGGGACAAGAACCACCCGGCCGTGGTGATGTGGTCGCTGGGCAACGAGTGCGGCACCGGGCGCGGGCTGTCCGCCATGGCCGACTGGATCCGGGAGCGCGACCCGTCCCGGGTGATCCACTACGAGGGCGATCTGTCCTGCGCCGACACGGACGTCTACTCGCGGATGTACGCACCGCACGAGGAGGTCGACCAGATCGGCCGGCGCACCGAGCCGCCGTGGGGCGATCCGGAGCTGGACGCGAAGCGCCGGGCGCTGCCGTTCATCGAGTGCGAGTACGCGCACGCCATGGGTAACGGTCCCGGCGGGCTGAGCGAGTACCAGCGGCTGTTCCAGGAGCATGAGCGCTGCCAGGGCGGTTTCGTCTGGGAGTGGATCGACCACGGCTTCACCCGGCGCGCCCCCGACGGCCGCTTCTACCACGTGTACGGCGGGGACTTCGGCGAGGAGCTGCACGACGGGAACTTCGTGTGCGACGGGCTGCTCTTCCCCGACCGCACCCCCTCCCCCGGCCTGATCGAGTACAAGAAGGTCATCGAGCCGGTGCGGATCGAGGGCGACGGGGCCGACGGCACGGTCCGGATCACCAACGGCCATGACTTCGCCGATCTGTCCCACCTCGTCTTCTCCTGGACCTATGAGGCCGAGGGCGAGGCGATCGGCTCGGGTGAGCTGGCGGTGGAGCCGCTGCCCCCGGGCGAGTCCGCCGTACTGAAGCTCCCGGCGCCGCCCGAGGCCGAGGCCGGGGCGGAGACCTGGTGGACGGTCGAGGCTCGGCTCGCGGCCGCGACGGCCTGGGCCGAGGCGGGCCATCCGATCGCCTGGGCCCAGCTCCCCGCCGCCACCCGGGCCCGCACACTCGCCTCGGGAGCGGCGCCGCGCCGCGACGGCGGCCGGATCGTGCTCGGCCCCGGCGTCTTCGACGCGGCCACCGGCGCCCTGACCTCGCTCGGCGGGCTCCCCCTCACCGAACCGCCCCGGCTGGACATCTGGCGCGCGCCCACCGACAACGACAACGGCGCGTCGTGGCAGCCGGACGAGCGGTGGGGCCTGATCTGGCGCCGGTTCGGACTGCACCGGATGCGGCACCGGACCGACGCGGTGGAGACGGAGCCGGACGGTGCGCTGACCGTCCGTACCCGCGTCGCGCCCGCAGCCGTGGACATCGGCCTGGAGACGGTCTACCGCTGGACCGCCGACGGGGACGGACGGCTGAGCCTGGCGGTCTCCGTCACCCCGCTGGGCGAGTGGACCTTCCCGCTGCCGCGCCTGGGCCTGCGGCTCGGGGTCCCGGCCGCGCTGGGCGACGCCGAGTGGTTCGGCGGCGGCCCGGGCGAGGCGTACCCGGACACCCGGGCCGCCGCGCGCGTGGGGCGGTGGGCGCTGTCGGTGGACGAGCTCCAGACGCCGTACGTCCGCCCGCAGGAGAACGGCGCCCGGATCGACGTCCGCTGGGTGCGGCTGACCACGCCGGACGGGTCGGGGGTGCGGATCGAGGGCGAGCCCGCCTTCTGGTTCACCGCGCGCCGCTGGACCACCGAGCAGCTCGACGCGGCCGAGCACACACCGGACCTCGAACCGTCGAACGAGACGGTGTGGGTGAACCTGGACCACGGCCAGCAGGGCATCGGCAGCCAGTCCTGCGGTCCGGGGGTGCTGGACGAGCACCGCCTGGACGCGGCCCCCGCCGAGTTCTCCTTCACGTTCACACGGCTGGAATGACCGGTGGAGCCGTGGTGTGCGGGCGTCGGTGGCACCCACGCCACGCAACCACGGCCCGGCGGGGCCCGGGGTATGCGTCAGGCGTCAGGTGTCCAGGACGCGGTGCAGGAACTGCTGGGTGCGGGCCTCGGCCGGGCTGCCGAAGACCCGCTGGGGCGTGCCCTGTTCGAGTACGACACCGCCGTCCATGAAGACCACGCGGTCGGCGGTGTCGCGGGCGAACCGCATCTCGTGAGTGACGACCACCATGGTCATGCCCTCGTCGGCCAGGGACCGCATGACCCCGGTGACCTCACCCACCAGCTCCGGGTCGAGGGCCGAGGTGGGTTCGTCGAAGAACATGATGGCGGGGTCCATGGCCAGCGCGCGGGCGATCGCCACCCGCTGTTGCTGGCCACCGGACAGCTGGGCCGGGTAGGCGTCCGCCTTGTCGGCCAGCCCGACCCGGGCCAGCGCCTCCCGGCCGCGCTCATCGGCCTCCTTGCGGCTGGTCTTCCGCACCTTGCGCAGCGCGAGGGTCACATTGCCCAGCGCCGTGCGGTGCGGGAACAGGTTGAACTGCTGGAAGACCATGCCGACGTGGCCGAAGATCTCGGGTGCGCGCTTGCGGTCGTGCAGGGGCACACCGTTGACCCAGACCTCTCCACGGTCGGCGCGTTCCAGGTCGCACATGATGCGCAGCAGAGTGCTCTTGCCGGAGCCGCTGGCTCCGATGAGCACCACGACCTCGCCCGCACCGACGTCGATGTCGACGCCCTTGAGGACCTCCAGGTCGCCGAAGCGCTTGTGCACGCCTGACAGGGCGACTTGGGCGGTGGTGGCGGGGGTCCGCTCCATGGGGGACTTGGTGATCATCAGGCGGTCACGGCCTTTCTCTCCATGCGCCGGACGACGACCGACAGCGGGGAACAGATGACGAAGTACAGGACGGCGATGGCCAGGTACGCCATGCCCGGGTGGCCGTCCCGGTCCACGATGGCCTGGCCCTCGCGGAGGAGTTCGGCGTAGCCGATGACGACGGCGATCGAGGTGTCCTTGACGAGCGAGAGGTACTGCCCCACCAGCGGGGGCAGCACGATGGCCCGGGTCTGGGGCAGGATCACGGACCCAAAGGTCTGGATGCGGGTCAGGCCCAGGACCCGCGCCGCCTCCCACTGGCCGCGCGGGACGGCCTCGATGCCGGAGCGGAAGATCTCCGCGACGTAGGCGCCCTGGAAGAGGGTGAGCGCGAGAAGGGCGGCGCCGAAGACGGAGATGTTCCCGATGCCCAGGTAGGCGGCGCCGAAGTAGATGAAGAGCATCTGCACCAGCAGCGGGGTGCCCCGGAAGACCTCCAGGTAGCAGCGGGCGAGCTGGGCCAGGACCGGGATGCGGCTGGTGCGGATCGCCGCGATGACCAGGCCGAGCAGGGTGCAGGCGGCGATGGCCGCGACGGAGAGCTCGACGGTGGACCACAGCCCGGAGCCGTACAGATCCCGGTTGGACCACAGGACGGACCAGTCCATCACGCCTCCTTGCGGATCAGGACGAGGCGGCGGACCGCGGTCCGCAGGCCCGCCAGGACCGACTGACGGGCGCGGATCGGGCGCAGCGGCGGCTTGAAGGCCGCGCGGCCGATCAGCTCGGCCACCAGCACGACCAGGTTGGTGAGCACCAGGTAGAGCACGGCGGCGATGCCGAACACCTGGATGGTGAGCAGGTTGCGGGCGTTGATCACCATGGCGGTGCCGGTGAGTTCGGGGACGGAGATGGCCGACAGCAGCGACGAGCCCAGGATGATCTGGACGAGCTGGTTGATCACGGCCGGATAGACGTTGCGCAGCGCCTGCGGGAGCACGACGTGCAGGAAGGTCCGGAAGGGGCTGAGGGCCAGCACGCGGGAGGCCTCGCTCTGGCCGCGCGGGACGGCCTGGATGCCGGCCCGGAAAATCTCGGTGAGGTACGCGCCGACGTTGACGCCGAGCGCCGCGATGCCCGCCTGTACGGGGCTGAGCCGCAACCCGGCCGAGGGCAGGGCGAAGTAGGCGACGAACATCTGGAGCAGCACCGGGGTGTTGCGGATGACCTCGACGTACACGGCGGCCGGGGCACGGACGAGGGCATGGCGCGACCGGCGGGCCAGGGCGCCCAGCAGCCCGAGGGAACAGGCGAGGACGAAGGCGGCGAGGGACAGCTTCAGGGAGAGCCAGGCCGCTCCGAGGTAGGTGGGCCAGTCCTGGAGGGCGTAGGTCCAGTCGGCGAACATGGGATTCCTCCACGGGGGGCGGCGGCCGAGGTGCCGCCGCCCGGCAGGGCTCAGTAGGACGGGTTGAGCGGGTAGACGGGCTTGACGCCGAACCACTTCTTGTAGAGGGCCGCGCTCTGGCCGGAGGTGTTGAACTCCCGCAGCCAGGTGTTGATCCACTGCGACCAGTCGGGGTCGCCCTGGCTCACCCCGATCGCGTTGTACTCCAGCGGTACGACCGATTCCTTGGTGACCTTGAGGGCGGGGTCGGCCTTGGCCTGGGAGTTGAGGAAGTTGGAGTCCTCGACCATGGCGTCGGCCTGGCCCTGCTTGACCGCGAGCACGGCCGCCGCCGAAGTGTCGTACTCCTGGATCTGCGCCTTCGGGTTGCCCTCCTTCACCGCGGCGCCGTTGGTGGAGCCCTTGGTGACCGCCACCTTCTTGCCCGAAAGGTCCTTTATGCCGGATATGTCGCTGGACTTCTTCACCATCAGTACCTCGCCGGCGACGATGTACGGATCACTGAAGGCGACCTGCTTCGCACGCTCGGCCGTGGTGGTGAAGTTGCAGATCACGGCGTCCACCTTGTGCGTGCGCAGATTGGGGATGCGGTTGGCGGAGGTGGTGTCGACGATCTTCGCCTTGACGCCCAGCGCCTTGGCCATGGCCTTGGCGACATCGACGTCGAAGCCCTGGGGCTTGTTGGCCTTGTCCGTCGAGCCGAAGGGCGGGAACGTCAGACAGCTGGCCACCCGCAGCGTGCCGCCGCGGGTCACCTTCTGGAGGGTGGAGTTCTGCGCCCGGTTGGCCGAGGTCTGGCTGGAGGAGCAGGCGGCGAGCAGGGAGGTGGCGGCGAGAGCGCTCACGGAGATCGCGGCCATTCTGCGGACATGAAGGCGTCGTCGTCCCACGGCGGGACTCCAATCGGGGGTGAAGAGCGGGAAGGATCATCGAGGCCGCGATCGACGATGACCGTCGGGCTCTGGGAATTCTGCAATGCAGAATCGAATTCCGTAATGGGTGCGCACAAGCTAATCGAGCCGGTCACGGCCGTCAATGGTTGGTTTCGAATTCCGGCATCCGATGCTGCTATGCAAAATCATCGAGGTCGGCTACCGTCCCGGCATGACTTCTCGGCCGGACACCGCTCACGGCGGCCAGGACGACCGGCCCGCCGGGTCCGTACCTGGGCGCAACACCTCGTCGTCGCTGCGCCGCGCCCTGTCCATCGTGATGTTCCTGGCCGAGGACGGCGGGCATCCGCGGGGGCCGACCCTCACCGACCTGGCGAAGGGCCTGGGACTGAGCAAGAGCACCGTGCTGCGGCTGCTGGCACCGCTGCGGGAACTGCGCCTGGTGGATCAGGACGCCGAGAACGGGCGCTATCGACTGGGCCCTCAGAATGCCTTCCTCGGCCAAGTCTATTTGGAGCGGCTGGACTTCCGTGAAGCCGCTGCCCCGCATCTGCACGAACTCGTCGAAAGCATAGGGGAGACGGTCCACTTGGTGGTCTTCGATCCACCGGAGATCGTTTATATCGACAAGGTCGAAAGCCCCCAGCCGGTGCGCATGCATTCACGCATCGGCAGCCGCCAGCCCGCGTATTGCACCGCCGTCGGCAAGGCGTTCCTCGCCCACTCCTCCGACGCCCTGGTGGACCAGGTGATAGCGCGGGGCATGCCACCCCGCACCCCGGCCACCATCACCACCGCCGAGCGACTGCACGCCGAACTGACGGCCGTCCGGGAGCGGGGGTACGCGATCGACGACGTGGAGAACGAGGAGGAGATCCGCTGCGTCGCCGCGCCGGTCTTCGACCACAGCGGGGCGGTCGCCACGGCGATCAGCGTCTCCGGGCCCGCCTCCCGCGTCACCCGGGGCCGCGTAACCGAGATCGGGGAGCTCCTCCTCGCCTCCACCAAGACCCTGTCCGGCCGTCTGGCCGGGACGTTGCCGCCCGCCCCCGCCTCATAGCTTGACGTCCATCGTCAACCGGCGTTCTCGGCCAGACCACCGACGGTGACCGCGCGGCGGCCCACTCGCGCCCGCCGCACCTCGCCGTCCCACCAGGTGACCGTCACCAGATGGGTCCCGTCGTCCGCCGGGCCCGCCGCCGCGCGCACCAGGCCGGCCAGCGGGGGCGCGTCGGGGTCGGCCGTGAGGCGGGCGAGGCAGAGGAAGAGGTCGCCGCCGGCGCGGCCCGTCGTCTCACCGGCCAGCGCGGGTGAGACGGCGCGCCGGGCGAAGGCCGTGGGGGCGGCGGGCAGGGCACCGTCCTTCATCAGGCCGTGGAGCGGCAGCAGTTCGGACCACGGCCCCTCCTCCGCCGGGGGATCGGGCACCGCCCAGCCCGTCTGGCGGACGGCCCGGCCCGGCGCGGCGCCGGCCACCAGGTGGATCCGGACCTCCACGGCGCCACGCACCAGCACCAGCGAGGTGACGCACACCTTCTCACCCTCCTCCCCCGCGAGTCGCGCCCGATGGCGCGAGGCGGCCCAGCCCTCGCCCGCGCCCAGCGGCTCCAGCGCGGTGCGCAGGGAGATCCGGCCGCTCCCCTGGACCAGGCCGAAGTGGTTGTCTGGGGCGACGCCGTACGGGAAGGGGCCGGTGGCCGTGGAGTAGGCGAGGCGGGCGTAGTGGGGGTCGTCCTGGTCGGGGTCGCCGGGCGGTGGCAGGTGTTCGCTGCCGTGGTTGTGCAGCCGCACCAGACCGTCGCCCGCGGTCGACTGGAGCAGCCAGTTGGGGCCGGGGACGGCGCGTGTCGCGTCCGCGCGCTCGGCGGGCCCCGGCTCCTCGCGCGCCGTCCACACCTCGTGGTCGGCCGGGAGCAGCAGCCCCAGGAAGCCCTTGGCGGCCCAGTACGGGGAGGCGGGGCCGGAGTACGGCTGGAGGACGCCGTCGTACGGGCCGTACCAGCCGAGCGGGAGCAGCCCGCGGTCCGTCGTCGCGCCCCGGTCGAGGAAGTGGCGCAGGGCGCCGGAGGCGAGGCGGCGGGTGGTCCCGGGGTCGAGCGGGGTGTGGCCGGTGAGGGCGCCCAGCCACAGGGGCGCGGCGGCGGCGAAGCGGTACGTCAGGGAGCGGCCCTGGTGCAGCGGGGCGCCGTCGGCGCCGAAGAGGTGGGCGTAGTCGGCGAGATGGGTGGCCAGCCGGTGCCCGTAGCGGGTGAGCCGCTCGGCGTCCTGGGACAGCCATGCCTCGAGCGCCGGATAGAGGTGCAGGGCCCAGCCGTTGTAGTAGTCGAAGGCGCGGCCCGCGCCGTCGCTGTACCAGCCGTCGCCGGTGTACCAGGGCTCGATGCGGTCCAGCCCGCGGGCCACGGCGGCGCGGGCGGCCTCCGGCTCGATGCCCGCCTCGGCGAGGAAGCCGCCGACGGCGACGGGGAACAGCTCCCAGTTGCTGGACACAGGTTCGGCGGTGAGCGCGTCCAGCAGCCAGGCTCCTATGCGCTCCCGGACGCCGTCGTCGAGCCGGTCCCACAGCCAGGGGCGGGTGAGCCGCAGCCCGAGGGCGATGGAGGCGGACTCGACCAGCGGCTGGCCGCGGTCGGTGATCCGGGGCCAGTCCTCGGGCCCGTCGCCGCCGGGGCGCGCGGTGCCGGGGCGCGCGGTGCCGGGGCGCGCGGTGCCGAGGTGTGCGGTGCCGGTCGCGAGCCCGTCCGCGTACCGCTCCAGCAGCCCGCCGGGGTCGGCGCCGCGTGCGCCCGCGACGCGGAAGGCGGCCAGCAGAAACGTCCGGGCGAAGCCCTCCAGGCCGTCGGAGCGCGGGCCGGACCAGCTCGGGCGGTCGCCCGGGAGCGGGTAGAGGGCGCCGCCGGGGGTCGCGTACGGGGCGACGGCGGCGAGCAGTCCGTCGGCGACGGCCTCCCAGTGGGCACGGGTCCAGCCGGTGCGGGGGCTGAGGTCGCGGTCCTCCGGGGGCAGCGCGAGATGCGGCGCGCGGTGGGGTGCGGGGCCCGGTGCGCGGTCGCTCATCGGAGCACCCCGGCGGGGACGAGGTGCTGGGCGCGCAGCTCGCCGATGGGCCCGATGGGCTCGGTGGGCCCGGTGGGCTCGCCCTCCGGCTCCCGTACGTTCACGGTGAAGGAGCGGATGAGCCGCTGGCCGGCGGCGGCCGGGCCTTCGGCGGGCCCGGGGGTTCCGGCCCAGGCCGGGGCGCACGGCAGGGCGGCGAGGCAGGCGGTGGCGGCCAGCAGTGCGGTACCGGCGCGTCTCATGGAGGCTCCTCGGCTCGGCTCAGTTCGGCGACGGAGGTTCGCCGATGGCGGGGGAAGCTACGGTCGGCCGCCTGACCATACGCCGTGTCGGCAAGCGCTTGCCAGAGGGCACGAACGTCGGCGGGGGGCCGCCCAAGAGGCAGCCCCCGCAAGTGTTTTCCGCCGGACGCGGACGGTCGTACGGGACTTACCCGTGCCGCGCCTTCAGGGCGTCGAGCGCCCGGTCGGCGTGCACGCCCATCCGGAACTCGCTCTTGACGATCTCCAGCACCTTGCGATCGGTGTCGATCACGAAGGTGACCCGCTTGGTCGGCACCGCCGCGATCCCGCGCTTCACCCCGAACCGCTCCCGCACGGTCCCCTCCGGATCCGACAGCAGCGGATAGCCGAAGGAGTACGCATGGGCGAACTCCGCCTGCTTCTCGACCGAATCGGCGCTGACCCCGACCGGCTGGGCACCGAGCTCCTTGAACTCCGCCGCGATGTCCCGGAAGTGACACGCCTGTTTGGTACAGCCGGGGGCGAAGGCCGCCGGATAGAAGAACAGCACCACCGGGCCGTCCGCCAGCAGCCCGCTGAGCGAACGGACCGTGCCGCTCTCATCCGGCAGCTCGAAGTCCTCGACCACATCACCGATGTCCATGAGGGCACGCTACCGGCCGCGCCCCCGGCGGGGCGTCAGTAGCGCAAACGGGCGGTGTGGCCGTCGATGCGCAGGATGCATTCGGTGAACAGCGCCATCGACGGGCTGTCGTCCGTGGGGACCAGCCGCAGTCCTAGGTCCATGATGGACCGGATGACCTGGGCGGTACGGCTTCCGTCGGGATCCTGTCCGCGCAGCGCGGACCACGCCTCGAACTGCGCCCGGACCGTCTCCCAGGCCGGGCCCGGCGTGAAGTGACACAGAAAAACCGGCTGGTCGACCCCGTACTGGCGTAACTCGCCGACTGCGGCCTCACCTTGCATAAGCCACCATGTGGCACTCATCTCGTCCCCAACTCCGTACACGGGAGTGGATACCCATCATACGGGTGCGGACGCCCCAACGAGGACCGACTCCACATCAGGGGCCCATCCCAGCAGCCGCTCGTCCGCTCCCGGCCGGGCCACGCACTGCACGCCCAGCGGCAGCGAGTTGGCCGCCCGGCCCGCGGGCAGCGCCAGAGCGGGGGCTCCCGCGTAGCTCCAGGGGAGGCTCATCACGGAGTTGCCGGTGCTCTTCAGGCCGTACGGCGCGGGACCGGTGGCCGCCGGGGTGATCCACAGATCGATGCCGTCCCGGTCCATGGCCGCCACCAGCCGCTCGCGGAAGTCGGCACGGGCGCGCAGGGCCGCGGCGTACGCGTCGTGGCTCATCCGCTGCCCCTCCCGGATCGCCGCGACCGTCTGCTCGCGGTACCGCTCGCCATGGCGCGGGAACCATACGGCGTGAGACCTCGCCAGCTCATAACGGTTGATCACCCGCTGCTCCGCCACCACCCGTTCGAAGTCGTCCGGGAAGGGCACCCGGCGGACCGTGAACCCGGCGGCCGCCAAGTGCCCCGCCCGCTCCTCGAAGGAGCTCCTGGCCTCGGCGTCGGCGCGGTCGAGGTACGGCCCGAGCGGCACGGCGAGCACCGGCCGCCGTCCCGCCGTCTCCCCGCCCTCGCCGGACGCCCGCCATCCGTGGCACAGCACGGCCGCGGCCGGGGCGAGGGTCACCACATCGGGAGCGAAGAGGCCCACGGTGTCGAAGGTCGGGGCGTTGGGGATCACACCGTCGGAGGGGATGCGCCCGTGGGTCGGCTTGAAGCCGACGACCCCGCAGTAGGCCGCCGGGCGGATCATCGAACCGATCGTCTGGGTCCCGACGGCCAACGGCACCATCCCCGCCGCCACGGCCGCCGCCGAACCACTGCTGGAGCCGCCCGGGGTGTGGCCCAGATGGCGCGGATTGCGGGTGGGCCCGGGAGCGGTCACGGCGAACTCGGCGGTGACGGTCTTGCCCGCCACCAACGCCCCCGCCTCCCGCAGCCGTCCGACGACCGACGCCTCAGCCCCGGCCAGCACCTCGGCGGGAACGTCCGACCCGGCACGTGTGGGCATCCCGTCGACATGCACGACGTCCTTCACGCCCACCATGACCCCGAACAGCGGCGGCCGCCCGTCCACCTCCCCCCACCGCTCATCCGCCGCCCGCGCCGCACCCGCCAACCGCTCCCGCCGCCCGGGCTCGGGCACGAAGGCCTGGATCTCCCCGTCCGCGGCCTCGATCCGGTCGCAGGTCCGCACGGCCGCGCCGGCGCAAGTGGTCTCCATGAACCGAGGCTACGCGGGGCACCGCGCTCGGGTACGGCCCGGCGAACCGATCCGGTCGGCGAACCCCCGGTCCGAGCCGGCCCGTAGTGCGTAGGCACCAGGACACCCGAGTGGCTGGTCCGGGCGCACCAGGGGAAGACGGCGGCGGGAGACGATGCCCGGCGGGGCGCCGGAGGGAAGTGTTGGAGCCGCGCGAATCTCGCGCGTTCCCCTTGCCTAGCGGTGTCTGGAGTGATCAGAAGGTGGCGACTTTTCTTTACCGGATCGGACGGTGGGCCTTCCGGCGGCGCCGACTCGTGGGTGGTCTGTGGCTGGGCGTCCTGGTGCTGGCCATCGCCGCGGCCGCCATGGCGCCGGAGGGGAAGGAGGAGGACCTCTCCATGCCCGGCACCGAGTCGCAGAAGGCGTTCGACCTGCTGGACGAGCGCTTCCCCCAGAGCAACTCCCAGGGGGCCGAGGCCCGTTTGGTGTTCCAGGCCCCGGACGGGCAGCGGGTGACGGCCGGGGAGCACAGGGCGGCCGTCGAGGACACGCTCCGCTCGCTGGACGGGGGCGATCAGGTCGAGTCGATCGCGGACCCCTATGAGGACGACGCCGTCAGCGAGGACGGCACCATCGCCTACTCCACGATCACCTACACGGCGGGTGCCGTCGATCTGACCCAGTCGACGAAGAACGCCCTCGAGGACGCCGCGAGCCGGGCCCGGAACGCCGGGCTGACCGTGGAGATCGGCGGCTCGGCCCTGGACGCGGAAGAGGAGCCGGGCGGTACGACGGAGATCATCGGCGTGGCGGTGGCCGCGGTGGTGCTGGTCCTCGCCCTCGGGTCGCTGGTCGCGGCCGGACTGTCGCTGCTGACCGCCTTCGTGGGCGTGGCCATCGCCTTCGGCCTGGTCTCCGCGCTGGCCGTGCCGCTGGGTCTGACGTCCACCGTCGCCATCCTGGCGCTGATGCTGGGGCTGGCCGTCGGCATCGACTACGCGCTCTTCATCACCTCCCGCTTCCGCGACGAGCGCGCCCGGGGCAGCGAGCCGGAGGAGGCCGCCGGCCGGGCGGTGGGCACGGCCGGATCCGCCGTCGTCTTCGCCGGTGCGACCGTCTTCATCGCCCTGGTCGGGCTGGGGGTCGTCGGAATCCCCGAACTCACCAAGATGGGCATGGGCGGCGCGGGCGCCGTGGCCCTCGCCGTACTCGTCGCGCTGACCCTGGTCCCCGCGCTGTTCGGCTTCTTCGGCCGCCGGGTACTGTCCCGCGCCGCGCGCAAGGCCGTGGGAGCGCCCCGAAGGGGCGCGGGGAACTGCGCGACCAGCCACGCCGAACCCGCAGGCGACCGACACCCCATCGCGGCAAAGCCAGCGAAGCGCATAGGTACCCGGTGGGCGCGGTTCGTGCTGCGCCGGCCGGTGGCCGTGCTGCTGACCGCCGGGCTCGGTCTCGGCGCCGTCGCCCTACCGGCGCTCAGCCTCGAACTCGGGCTGCCCGGAGACGAGTCCAAGTCGGTGGAGACCACCCAGCGCCGCGCCTATGACCTGCTGTCGGATGGCTTCGGCCCCGGCTTCAACGGCCCGTTGACCGTGGTCGTGGACACCTCGGAGTCCGGGAACACCCGGGCCACCACGAACCTGGTCGTCAAGACCGTACGGGGAGTGGACGGGGTCGCGTCGGTCGGTGACCCGGTGCTCAGCCGGACCAAGGACACGGCCGTCCTCACCGCGGTCCCGCGGACCGCGCCGAACAGCGGCGAGACCAAGGACCTGGTGCACGCGATCCGGGGCGCGGTCTCCGGCGTCGAGGCCGACACGGGCGCCGCCATCCTGGTGACCGGCACCACCGCGATGAACATCGACATCTCCGAAGCCATGTCCGACGCCCTCATCCCCTATCTGACCGTGGTCATCGGCCTGGCGGTGCTCCTGCTGTTGGTGGTCTTCCGCTCGGTCCTGGTCCCGGTCAAGGCCGCGCTCGGCTTCCTGCTGTCGGTGGGTGCCGCCTTCGGCGTCCTCGTCGCCGTCTTCCAGTGGGGCTGGGGGGCGGACCTAGTCGGCATCGAGCAGACCGGACCGGTCATGTCGCTGATGCCGATCCTCATCATCGGAATCGTGTTCGGCCTCGCCATGGATTACGAGGTCTTCCTCTTCACCCGGGTGCGGGAGGCCCATGTCCACGGCGCGTCGCCCGGCGAGGCGGTCGTCAACGGCTTCCGGCACAGCGGACGTGTGGTGGCCGCGGCGGCGATCATCATGATCAGCGTGTTCGCCGGATTCATCGGGATGAGCAGCCCGACCATCCAGACGATGGGCGTCGGCCTGGCCGCCGCCGTCGCCTTCGACGCCTTCGTGGTCCGGATGGCGATCGCACCCGCGGTCCTGGCGCTGCTCGGCCACCGGGCCTGGTGGCTGCCCAGTATCCTGAACCGTGTGCTGCCGAACGTCGACATCGAGGGTGAGGCACTGAGCGGGCGTGTCCCGGCCTCCGTGACCGCGCCGGACGCTGCGGTGCCACGGCTCCCCGTCGACCGGTACTGAGGCGGCCATGACGCATAGGGCCGGCGGTGGTCCGCGATCACGCGGCACGTGGTGGCGGGAGGGTGCGCTCACGGCGACGGCGTTCGCGCTCTGTCTGGTCGGCGGCGTGGTGGGGGACGACGGCAGCACGCTGCAACCGCCGCCTGCCGCCGCCTACTTCATCGCGGTGGTGTCCTGTGCCGTGCTGCCGGTGCGGCACCGGGCGCCCCTGATCGCCATGGCGGTCACCACCGCGAGCGGCGTGCTGGTGCCGCCCTTGGGCCTCCTGCTCAGCCCGCTCATCGTTGCCCCCGCCGGGATCACCGCCTACTCCTACTCGCTCACCGCGCGCACCGAACGGCACGCGGTGGGCGCGGTGTCGCTCATCTCCGCGGCGCTGCTGGTCGCCTCCACCCCCTTGTTCGGGGCCCTCTCGGGGAAGGACGCGAGCAGGGTGGGCGCGGTGGCGGCGTTCCCGCTGGCGGCCGGGGTGCTCGGGCACTCGGTGCGGAACCGACGGGCCTACCTGGCGGCCGTGGAGGAGCGGGCCCGGCAGGCCGAGAAGAGCCGGGACATCGAGGCGCGCCGGAGAGTGGGCGAGGAACGGGTGCGCATCGCCCGGGAACTGCACGACCTCGTGGCCAGTCAGATCACCCTGGCCAACGCGCAGGCCACGGTCGCCGCCCACCTCTTCGACGCCCGCCCGGAGCAGACCCGCAAGAGCCTCAAGGAACTCGTCGAGACCACCAGCGACGCGCTCGACGAGCTGCGGGCCACGGTCGGTCTGCTGCGTCAGTCCGGGGACGCGGACGCGCCCGCCGAACCGGCGCCCGGGCTGTCCCAGCTTCCCACGCTCCTCGAGTCGTTCCGCCGCGCCGGTCTGGAGGTGTCGGTGCGACAGGAGGGCACGGCCAGGCCGCTGCCGCCGGGAGTGGACCTCACCGCCTACCGCATCATCCAGGAGGCCCTGACCAACGTGACCAAGCACGCCGGTACCGGCAGCGCCCTGGTGCACCTCGCCTGGAACCGCGATCGCTTGACCATCACCGTCGCCGACGACGGAAGGGGCGCCCGTACGGCGCCGACCGCCACGGGACCGAACGCGTCCACCGTGCCGGACCGTCCATCCGGTTACGGTCTGATCGGAATGCGTGAACGTGCCACCGCGGTCGGGGGACACCTCTCCGCGGGCAGACGCCCGGAGGGCGGCTTCCTCGTCTCCACCGAGCTGCCCCTCCCGCCCGCCAAGGACAGAGAGGCCGGGGATGCGCCATGACGCTCCGGGTGCTGCTCGCCGACGATCAGGCCCTGCTGCGCGGGGCCTTCCGGCTGCTTCTCGACTCCGCCGACGACATCACCGTGGTCGGTGAGGCCGCCGACGGCAGGGAGGCGGTGAGACTCAGCCGGGAGCTGCGCCCGGACGTGGTGATCATGGACATCCGGATGCCCGAGGTGGACGGTCTCACCGCCACGTCGGAGATCTGCGCGGACCCGGAACTGCGTGCCAGCCGCATCCTGATCCTCACCACGTACGAGACCGACGAGTACGTGGCGCAGGCGCTGCGCGCGGGGGCCGGCGGCTTCATCGGCAAGGGCATCGGGGCGGAGGACCTGCTGGACGCCGTGCGTACGATCGCCGACGGCGACACCCTTCTGTCCCCGGCCGCGACCCGCTCCCTGGTCGCCCGCTTCCTGGCCACACCGGACGACCCGCCGCACCACCCCGAACGGCTCGCCGTGCTCACCCCGCGTGAACGCGAGATGGTGGCCCTGGTCGCGACCGGCCTGTCCAACCAGGAGATCGCCGAGCAGATGTTCCTCAGCCCCTTCACCGTCCGCGCCCATGTGCAGCGCGCCATGACGAAGCTGGAGGCCCGCGACCGGGCGCAACTCGTCGTCATCGCCTACCAGACGGGTCTGGCCCAGGCCGCCCCGGGCGGCGGCACCGCCTCCAGTTAGCGCGGTGCCGACGCCCTCTCCGAATGGACCCGTCAGGTCACGGCATCGGGGCGAACTCGGGCAGCGTAAGGGCTGAGTGGGCCGGTCGTGGTGTCCCGGAGGGCATGGTGACGAGGCCACGCAGCATGGTGTTGCGTTGCTCCAGGGCCCGCGCCGTGGTGGGGAAGAGCCTGGCCCCACCGTTGTCGACCAGTGCCTGATTCATGGCGACGAACTCACGGACGTCGCGTTCGTAGGCGGCGAAGGCAGCGGTGTGGTCCCGGTTCGTGGCCAGGGCGTTGGCGAGCATGTACGCGCCGACCAGCGCGAGGCTCGAGCCCTGTCCGGTGAGGAACGAGGGTGCGTACGCGGCGTCGCCGGCGAGCGCCACGCGGCCGCTGGACCAGTGGGGCATGCGGATCTGACCGGCCGTGTCGAAGAACAGGTCATTCGCGTCGCGCATGGCGTTGACCATGCCGGGGACCTCCCACCCCGCGCCCGCGAAGACCGTGGCGACCAGGTCCCGCTGGGCGTCGGGGTTCCGGAGGGCAGCGCCCGGCGGTTCCGGTTGGTGAAAGGTCAGGAAGGCGTGCAGCTCGTCGTTGTCCCCGACGGCGTAGAGGGCCGCGGCCTTCCCCGGGGTGTTCCACATCATCACCTCACGGGAGAGCCCGAAGGTGTTCGGCATGGTGAATATGGCGAAGCAGTAGCCGAGGTAGCGGTGGAACCGTTCTTCGGGGCCGAACACGGACTCCCGGGTGTGTGAGTGCATACCGTCGGCGCCGACCACCAGGTCGAACGTGCGCCGTCGCCCGCTGTGGAACGTGATGTCGACCCCGTGTCCTGACTGGTCGAGGGTGTCGATGGAGTCGCCGAACAGGAACTCCACGTCGTCGCGGACTTTTCCGTACAGGGCCGTGGCCAGGTCGCCACGCCGCACCTCGAGGTCCTGTCCCTCGACACCGCCGGCCACGGTCGACGGGCTGAGCGAGGCCACTTCACTGCCATCGGCGTCGAGGAAGGTGCAGCGGCGCGAGTCGACGTGCGCGTCCCGCAGCCGCGGCAGTATCCCCATCCGCCGGACCACCTCCGTCGCGGTACCGCGGATGTCGATCGGGTAGCCACCGCCGCGCAGCGCGGCTGCCTTCTCCACCACTGTGACCGCGAATCCGGACCGGTGCAGCCAGTACGCCAGCGCGGGTCCGGCGATGCTGGCGCCGGAGATCAGGACTTTGCCGGTAGGTGTCATGCCTGGGCTTCTTTCTTCGTGATACGGACAACGAGCACGGACAGCGCGGCAACGAGACCGGCGACGGCGAAACCGGTGACGAAGGCCGATTCGGCGGGCAGGCCCGTCGTCGGGGCGGCCCCGGCGTCGAGGATCGCGGCGGCGATCTGGACGCCCAGGGCGATGCCGACCACGCGTGTCACCACGAGCACGCTGGTGGCGATGCCGGTGTCCTTGGTCTCGACGGCGCCGACGGCGCTGGTGAGCAGCGCCGTGGTACCGGCGCCCGCGGCCATCGCGGCCAGCGCCTTCGCGAGGACGAGCTGCCATTCCGCCGTGTGCAGCGACACCAGGGCGAGCATCGTGGCCGCCGTGACGACGGCACCCACGATCACCACGGCCCGGAGCCCGAAACGCCGCGCCGTGATCCCGCCGACCGAATCGCTCACCGCCCCTGCGATGGCGCCGGGGAGCAGGAACAGTCCGATGTCGGTGGTGTCGGCTCCGAAGCCGTACCCGTCGCCCGCCACCCCGAACAGCTGTGGGAGCAGAAAGCTCACCATTCCGAAACTGGTGGTGATGACGATGGTGAGCATGCACGCGTGCCACATCGCGGGCTTCGCCAGCATGCGCAGATCGACCATCGGCGAGGCGGCCCGGCGCTCGACGACGACCCATCCGGTCGCGAGGGCCGCCACGACCACCGCGAGAGCCCCGATCGCGAGCGGCGGCAGACCGTCCTCGCCCGTCACCCTCACGAGCCCGAGCATGAACGCGAGCAGTGTGCCGCTCAGCAGAACCACGCCCGGCCAGTCGAACCTGTACTCCGATTCGATCGGCGGATCATGCGGCATCAACCGGGCCACGGCCAACGTCATCGCGATGATCGCGATCGTCGGCAGCGCGAACATCCAATGCCAGGAGAGCCCTTCCGCGATCGGCCCGGCGGTCAGCGTTCCCACCATGCCGCCGCCCGTGAACAGCGCCATGACCACACCCATCCCCAGCTGTGACTCTCCTGCCGGGAGGTGTTTGCGCACCAGGATGAAGGAAAGGGGCAGCGCGCCCACCATGGCGCCCTGCAACACCTGACCGAGCAACAACACCGGCAGATTCGGTGCCAGAGCGGCCAACAGACCACCGGCCGAGACCACGGCCATCAGCCGGACCAGCACCCGCTTCCCGCCGTAGCGGTCGCCGAGTTTGCCTGCGACGGGTGCGACGGCGGCGCCGGTGATGAGCACCGCGTTGGAGACCAGCGCCCCTTCGCCGGAGCTGACGCCCAGCTCACGTTGGAGCAGCGGGAGCGCGGGATCCACCACTGTCTGTAGGGTGCCGAGGGCCAGTGCCAGGATGCCGAGGGCACCGATCGACAGCCTCCCGATGCGGACCGGGGGCCGGGGCGGGGACGGGGAAACCACAGCTTGGGACATGGCGTCCTTTTCCTCGTTGGTTGCGAGCGAGATCGTTGGTGGCGAGCGAGTGCGTGAACTTGCTCGATGTGTGCGCGATGCGCGGGATTCACGCGCCTCCAACACTCCCGTCCGGCGCCCCGCCGGGCATCGTCTCCCGCCGCCGTCTTCCCCTGGTGCACCCGGACCAGCCACCCACGTGTCCTGGTGCCTGCGCACTACAGGACGGACGGAGGGTGTGTTGCCACGAGCGGGAGGGCGACTGGACGATGGGCCGGTGAGTGATGCCTGGGCGGGAGTCGACACGGTCGCGCTGGAGCGGGCCGTGCGGGAGCGGGCGGGACGGCCCGTGGCCGGGGTCGAGGACATGGAGAGCTACCTCGCGGCGCAGGTGGCGGATGCCTCGCACCGCGAGGTGATCGGGCCGCTGCTGGACGGGGGCGGGCCCGGTGGCGTCGTCGTGCGGCGCGGCGAGGTGCTCGCCCACTGGGGCGATCCGGGCCGGGTGGAGATGGCCTTCAGCGCGACCAAGAGCGTGCTGGCCCTCGTCGCGGGCATCGCCTTCGACGACGGACTGCTACGGCTGGACGAACCCGTCTGCGGCTCCGTGGAGTTGCCCCAGTTCGCGGATGCGCACGGGCGCCGGATCAGCTGGCGGCAGCTGCTGGACCAGACGAGCCAGTGGGAGGGCGAGCTGTGGGGGAAGCCGACGGGGGTGGACGCCCAGAGCGTCCGCGAGGGGACGGAGTCGGCGGGTGGGCCGCCCGGTGAAGGGTGGGCCTACAACGATGTGCGGGTGAATCTGACGGCGCTCGCGCTCACCGTCCTGGTGCGGCGGCCGCTGCCGGAGGTGCTGCGCACCCGGGTGATGGAGCCCATCGGGGCCTCCGGCTCATGGTCGTGGCACGGCTACGACAACTCGTTCGTGGACGTCGACGGGGTCCGCGTTCCCGTGGTGTCCGGCGGCGCCCACTGGGGCGGCGGACTGTGGATCAGCGCGCTCGACCTGGCCCGTATCGGCGAACTCTGCCTGAGCGGTGGGGAGTGGGCCGGGCGCCGGATCGTGTCACGGCGCTGGATCGAGGCGTTGTGGACACCGTGTGCGGTCAAACCGGAGTACGGGCTGTCGTGGTGGCTCAACGACGGCCGAGTGGTGTGGCCACAGGCCCCGTCGACCGGGCGCTGTGCCCGGGGCAACGGCGGCAATCACCTCCTGTGGGTGGACCCGGCCCGTGACCTCACCCTCGTCTCACGCTGGGGTGCCGATGTGGAAGCCCTCGTCGCGGCGGTCTCGGAGGCGGTCCGCCCCTGCTGATGACACCAGCGAGCACACCGCTGAAGCGGGCTTCCACATCGGCCGCGGGCGTCAGCTGCCGCCCGTCACCTTGACGTAGTCGACGACCAGCTGCTGCGGGAAGGAGGTGTTGCCGTCCGGGTCGCCCGGCCAGTAACCGCCGACGGCCAGGTTGAGGATGATGTAGAAGGGGTGGTCGAAGACCCAGCGGTTGCCGTTCAGGTCGGAGGGCGTGCGGGTCTGGTAGACGTTGCCGTCGACGGACCAGGTGATCTTGTTCGGCGACCAGTCGATGGCGAAGGTGTGGAAGCCGTCGGAGAACTTGCCGCCATTGGGCAGGGTGTAGCCGGCGCCGATGCCGCCCGAGCCGGAGTAGCCGGGGCCGTGGATGGTGCCGTGGACGGTGCTGGGCTCGAAGCCCACGTTCTCCATGATGTCTATCTCGCCGCAGTTGGGCCAGCCCGCGCTGCCGATGTCGTTGCCGAGCATCCAGAAGGCGGGCCACATGCCCTGGCCCTGCGGCAGCTTCATCCGGGCCTCGACGTGGCCGGAGGCCGTGGTGAACTTCTGGGAGGTGTTGAGGCGGGCGGAGGTGTACTCACACCGGCCGTACCAACAGTTGTAGTTGGCCGGGTTCTCCTTGCGGGCGGTGATGACGAGGTTGCCGTTGCCGTCCAGCGCCGCGTTCTTGTTGCCGTCGGTGTAGTACTGCCGCTCGTGGTTGTTGACGTTGTCGCCGGTCTCCAGGCCCCACTTGGAGCCGTCGACCGCGCTGCCCGCGGCGCCGTCGAAGTTGTCGGTGAACTCGGCCGCGGCGGCCTTGGCCCGGGGGGTGTCCGTGGAGGCCGTGGCCGGTGCGGTGAGCCAGGGAGTGGCGGCGAGCGCGGTCGCGGAGAGCAGGCCGATCACGGTATTGCGCAACGTACTTCTCATGGAACGGTGGTGCCTTCCTGTGTGGGGGATGGGACCGGTGGGTGCCGGTCCGGTGGGGGAAGGTGTGTGTCCGGCGGTTGGGGGCCGGGGTCCGCGGGCTTAAGGCACGGGCATACGGGCGGTGGGGGCCGCGCGCGTCAGCGCTCCTCGCGGAGTGGTGGTGGCCGGGCCACAGACGGGGGGAGGGCGCGTCAGCGCTCCTTGAGGGTTGGTGGCCGGGCGGCGGGCGGGACGGTGGGCGCCCTCGGTCAGGAAGTGGCGGACGGGCAGGGCGGCGGCGCCGAGTGCCACGGCGTGGGGACCGAGCCCGCACAGCCCGATGTCGGTCTGCGCATAGGGTCTGCGCAGCGCTTGCGCGGCCACCGTCTCGCGGATCCGCGGCAGCATACGGGCGCCGAACATCAGCCCGGCCCAGCCACCGAGGATGATCCGCTGGGGGTTGAAGAGGTTGACGAGATTGGCGATTCCGGCGCCCAAGTACACCGCCGCCTCCTCCAGGACGCGCTGTGCGGCGGACGAGGTGTCGGCGGCCGAGAGCAGCGCGGCGAACGCGGACTCCTGGTCGGCGCCGGGGGTGACACGGCCGCGCCGGGCCTGGCGGTAGCGCTCCAGGACCGCCTCGGCCCCGACGTACGCCTCCAGGCAGCCGCGGGCGCCGCACCGGCAGCGGCGGCCCCCGGCCTGGACGGTGGTGTGGCCCCACTCGCCCGCGCTGTCGGTGGCACCCCGGTAGGGGGAGCCGTGGGTGATGACGCTCGCGGAGACGCCGGAGCCGATGAGCGCGACGACGCCGTGCTGGACGCCGCGGCCCGCGCCGAACCACATCTCGGCCCGGCCCAGGGCCGCCGCGCCGTTGTCGATGTGCAGGGGCAGCGCGGTGCCGGTGCGCAGCATCCGCTCCAGGGGGACGCCGTCCCAGCCGGTGGCCGAAACGCCGATGCCGACGCCGAGGATGTGCCCGTGGGGAATTCCGGCTTCCTCGATGACGGCGTCCAGGAAGGTCAGGATGTGGCGGACGGCGGTCGCGGCGCCGTGCTCGGGGGAGGGACCGGAGGGTAACGGGTGGACGGCCCCGGCCCGTTGGGTGAGTGCGAGGTCGAACAGCCCGACGCGGACCCGGGTATCGGCGACCTCGGCGCCGATGACGTACCGGTGCTCGGCGGCCGGCCGCAGCCGGTGCGATTCCGCCTCTTCCGTGACGACGCCTTCGGCGATCAGTTCGCCGATGACCGTCTTCACGGTGGTGGCGCCGAGCCCCGTACGGCTCACGAGCTCCTGGCGGCTGAGCGGCGCGTGCAGATACAGCGTCCACAGCAGCGAGGAGCGGCTGCCGCGCCGCGGATCGCGCACGGTGGTGCGCAGCGAGGGCTGGGCTGTCCGCGCCTTGGCCGTCATCGGTCACCTCCGGGGAGACACAATGTCCAGCCCTGTTCGATGCATGTCAATAGGTCTGGACCTTCTTGCATCAAAGAATTTGAGGCGAGGTCCACCCCAACTCCCCCTGAACCGACAGAAGTCGAACCCTCAGCGCGCTCCACCGGTGGCGAGGAAGTGCGCCAGCGGAAGCGTGGCCGCGCCCAGCGCCACGGCGTCGGGCCCCAGTTCGGCCAGCCCGATCTCGGTCCGGGCGTACGGCCTGCGCAGCGCGTAGGAGGCGGTGGCGGCCCGGATCCTGGGGAGGACGCGGCCGCCGAGGAGCAGTCCGGCCCAGCCGCCGAGGATGATCCGCTCGGGGTTGAAGAGGTTGATCAGATCGGCGATGCCCGCGCCGAGGTAGGCGGCGGTCTCCTCCAGCACCTCGCGCGCCCGCGCCTCGCTCCCGGCGGCCCCCACGATCGCGGCGAACGCGGCCTGCTGGTCCTCACCGGCACCGTCCGCGCCGTCCTCGGCGGCACCACCCGCGTCGCCCTCACCGCCACCGCCCACACCATCCGCGTCGCCCTCACCGGCTCCGCGCCCGCCCTGCCCGTAGCGGTCGAGCACCGCCTGCGCCCCGACGTACGCCTCCAGACAGCCGACCGCACCGCATCGGCAGGCGCGCCCGCCGACCTGGACGACCGTGTGCCCCCACTCCCCCGCGCTGCTGGTCGCGCCCCGGTACGGCACCCCGGCGGTCACGATGGCCGCGCCGACGCCTGAGCCGATCAGCGCGATCACCGCGTTGTCCGCGCCGCGCCCCGCGCCGAACCACATCTCGGCCTGTCCCTGCGCGGTGGCGCCGTTGTCGATGAACAGCGGCAGATCGGTGCCGGTGCGCAGCAGCCGCTCGAGCGGCACCGCGTCCCGCCCGGCGGACGGGCCGTGGACGAGGATCTCGTCCCCCTGTTCGACGACGCCGGGGACGCCGACCCCGACGCCGATGACCGCCTCCGGAGAGGCGCCGCTCTTGTCGACGACCGCGTTCAGGCCGGTCAGGATGTGGCCGACGACCGGCTCCGGGTCCCGCTCCAGCCCTCCGGGCGTCAGCGGGTGCTCCCACCGGGCCAGTTCGGTCAGCGCGAGGTCGAACAGCTCCACGCGGACATGGGTTTCGCCGACGTCGACGCCGATGAGATGGCCGCCGCCCGGCGCGACCCGCAGCAGCGTGCGGGGGCGGCCGCCGTCGGACTCGACGGACCCGGCCTCCTCCACGAGTTCGTCGGCGAGCAGTTCGCCGACGACATTGCTGACCGAACCGGAGCTGAGCCCGGTGAGCGTCCCCAGTTCCTGACGGCTCACCGGGCCCCGGAAGTACAGCTGGCGCAGCAGCGTCGAGCGGTTGCCGCGCCGCAGGTCGCGGACGGTCCGTCGGTTCATCTGACCCATCGGGCTCCTTCCCCCTGCCCGAACCTACCGGACGCGGCCGCTCTTGACGCCGACTGGTTTCATCGCTTAACTCACGGTCTGAATGAAGTCTCGCGCTTCACTTTTTGAACGGTCAAGGGTGGGTTGACGGCCAACGGCGGCCGAGTGGCGCCGTCTTATGCCGCCGCACGGTTCATCACCGCTCCGGACCGGGGGCCTGGAACAGCGCCAGCAGATCCTCCCGCCCGAACATCCGCGCCGTCTCGACGGCCGAGGGCGATCCGGCGCGCGGGTCGGCACCCTTGGCCAGCAGCACCCTCAGCACCTCCGCATCACCCTTGAACGCGGCGCCCGCGATGGGGGTCTGACCCCGCTCGTTCACCCGATTGGGGTCGGCGCCGCGCTCCAGCAGGGCCGAAACCGTCGCGGGATGGCCGTAGTAGGCCGCGAGCATGAGCAGGGAATCGCCCTTGTCGTTGGTGAGGTTGGCCGGGACGCCCGCGTCCACATAGGCGGCGAGCGTATCGGTGTCACCCTGCCGGGCCAGGTCGAAGACCTTGGCCGCCAGCTGGAGCACCTCCGGGTCGTGGGCGGGCTCGCTCTCGGGGTTCGATTCGGTCATGGCCTGTCGCCTCCGGCTTCGCTACCTGGGTATGTGATCATCCACCCTAAGGACGGCGGACGACCCACCCGGGCAGGCGGGCACCCCGCCCGGCAGCGGGCACCCCGCCCGGCAGGCGGTCGGCCCGTAGCGCCACGCCTCCATGGTGATGATTACACCGATAATCCACCCAATTGCACCTTTCGCCCGATGGATACATGCTGTGATCCTGGAACCACTCATGGTGACTGACCGTCCCCCATCAGCCAGGAGAC
The DNA here is from genome assembly GCF_039525925.1 of Streptomyces javensis. NCBI lineage: Bacteria > Bacillati > Actinomycetota > Actinomycetes > Kitasatosporales > Streptomycetaceae > Streptomyces > Streptomyces javensis. The sequence goes on from NZ_BAAAIF010000024.1 coordinate 91,936, forward strand.
CGTGATGATCCTTTCCATTTCCGGCGTCGTACTGCTCGGCATCATCGTCTTCATCTTCTTCCGCAAGGACGGCCTGAAGGGGTCGCACGCGGTCATCTGTGCGCTCTTCGGCTTCTATCTCGCGTCCACCGCGATCGCCCCGAGCATCAAGGCGGGCGGCGCGAGCCTCGCCAGCCTCTTGGGTGGGATCAAGATCTGACGTGGGACGGAGACCGCTCCCCCGCCTCCGCCTCGGCAGCGCCGGGGGCACCCCGCTCGTCCCGCCCGGCCGCGGCCGGGCCTTCGCCCGCAGCACGGCCGACGGCGTCGCCGATGTGCTCCAGCCGCTGGTCGCGCTCTCGCGCGGATTGCGCGTGCTCGCCGCCGTCGGGCGGCGCAAGTGGACGGAGCTGCCGGGCGACCGCCGCGGACCGGTGTTCACCCTCGCGGTCGCCTGCGGCTTCGTCCTCTACCTGCTGCCGTACGGGCCCCTGGCGGCGGCGATCAGCCTGATCGGCGCGGCGGGCTGGGCCGGGCGGGGGCGTGCCGGAGCCGCCTCCGAGACGCCCGCCGACGGGACCGAGCGGCTGCGCACGCTCTACGAGGCGCTGGTGCCGTACTTCTCCGCCTCCGAGGACCCCAGCCCGCTCTACAGCCACGGCGGCGACTGGTCCGAGGCGTTCGACTCCTTCGCCTTCGACGAGAACGGACGGCTCACCCGGCTGCGCCTCCACTACCCGGCGTACTTCACCGACGGCGAGCCCGCGGCCCGCACCCGGATCGAGCAACTGCTGTACGCGAAGTCGGGGCGCGGCCGTGAATACCTGTTCGAGTGGGACGAGGAGGCGAACAACCTCACCCTGACCGTGCTGCCCGCCCTGTCCACCGCGATCCACGCCCAGCGCTTCGTCACCGCGCCCGGTGAGACCGTGCTGGGCTTCACCGACCCCTCGTCGGTGCAGCGGACGCTGCCGGTGCTGGCGGGGCCGGAGACGTGCGGGGAGGACGAGGAGGACGAGGAGAGCGCGGAGGGCACGAGGGAGGTCGGCCTCACGAAGGCGGCAGGGGACGGGCCGGAGACCCAGGACGTACCGCCGGTGGTCTGGCGCACCGGCCCCCGTTCGACCGAACCGCATCTGCTCGCGCTCGGCCAGCCCGGAAGCGGCACCACGACCCTGCTGCGCTCCATCGCGCTCCAGGCGCTGTCCCAGGGCGAGGTGCTGGTGGTGGACGGCGGCGGCACCGGCGAGTACGCGTGTCTGAGCGGACGCACGGGGGTGCTGGCCGTGGAGTGCGGACCGGCCGGGATGCTGGCCACGCTGGAGTGGGCGGGCCATGAGACCGAGCGCCGGCTGATCGCCGCCAACCGCGCCCGCCAGCTGCGGCACCCGCCGCCGGAGGACATCCGGCGCCCGCTGTGGATCCTGCTGGACCGGCCGTCGGTGATGAGCCATCTCGCGGCGGCGGACGGCCGCACCGATCCGCAGGAGCTGCTGTCCGTGCCGCTGCGGCACGGACGGGCGGCGAACGTACGGGTGGTGGTGGCCGATCAGCTGGACGCCGCGGAGGCGCTGAGCGAGGCCGTACGGAGCCACACCCGGGCCCGGGTGGTACTGGGTCCGGTCTCGTCCGAGCAGGTCACGGCCGTCCTCGGGGCGCCGCCGCACACCACCCCGACGCCCGAGGTGCCCCCAGGCCGTGGCTATGCCCGCCTCGGCGCGGGCCCGGTGCACCGCATCCAGGTGCCGGCCACGCCCGATCCGTACGACGAGGCGGCCGGCGAGGCCGAGCGGCAGGCGGTGCTCCGGCTGCTCCCGGCCCCGGACCCGGCGGCGCCCCAGGCCCCGGCACCCGTCGGGGGTTAGCCACCGGGGCCGGTCGCCGCCACATCGCCTTACGGCGGGTCAGGCCACATACGTGCGCGGCACCTCCGCCTCGACCGTGGCACCCGTGGCCACCAGGTCGGCGGCCGAGGCCAGCCGGGTGGCGGCCTTCTCCGCGACCGCTCCCCCGACCGTGAACGGCAGCCGTACGTACCCCTCGAACGCGCCGTCCACCCCGAAGCGCGGCCCCGACGGCACCCGGACCCCCAGCCGGGCGCCCGCCTCGGCGATGCGGGACCCGGAGAGGCCGCCGGTGCGGGCCCAGAGGGTGAGCCCGCCGTGCGGAACGGTGAACTCCCAGTCGGGCAGATGGCGCCGCAGTGCCTCGACGAGCGCGTCCCGGTTGCCGCGCGCGAGCTCCCGGCGGATCCCGATGGCCTCCTCCCAGCCGCCGGTGTTCAGCAGCCAGGCGACGGCGAGCTGTTCGATGACGGGGGTGCCCAGGTCGGCGTAGGCGCGGGCGGCGACCAGGCTGCGGATGACATCGGGCGCGGCGCGCACCCAGCCGATCCGCAGCCCCGCCCAGAAGGTCTTGCTCGCCGAGCCGACGGTGATCACGGTGCTGCCCGCCGGGTCGAAGGCGCAGACCGGCCGGACCAGCTCCACCTCGTCGTCCAGCCGCAGCTCGGCCATGGTCTCGTCGGCGATCAGGACCGTTCCGGCGGAGCGGGCGGCGTCGACGAGCTGGCGGCGCTGGTCCTCGGTGGCGAGGGCGCCGGTGGGGTTGTGGAAGTCGGCGATGACGTAGGCCAGCCGGGGCGCGGCGGCGCTGAGCACCTGGCGCCAGGACGGGATGTCCCAGCCCGCCAGCCGGTCGGCCATGGCGACGGGGACGAGCCGGGCGCCCGCCTCGCGCATCAGCTGGAGGATGTTGGCGTAGCTGGGCGATTCGACGGCGACCCGCTCCCCGGGCCGGACCATCAGCCGGCAGGCGGCGGCGACGGCCCCCATGGCGCCGGTGGTGACCATGATCTGCTCGGGCATGGTCGGTATGCCACGGGCGGTGTAGCGGTCGGCGAGCGCCTGGCGCAGGGCGGGCAGCCCGGCGGGGTAGTCGCCGTGGGTGTGGGCGTAGGGCGGCAGTTCGTCCAGCGCGCCGCGCATCGCGCGGGTGAGCCAGGGCTCGGGGGCGGGCAGCGCGGCACAGCCGAGGTCGATCACGGAGGCCGCGGCCTCGGGCGGGAGCGGATCGAGCCCCCGGGTGGGCAGCGGACTTCCGGCGGGCATGGCGGTCCAGCTCCCGGCGCCGCGCCGGGACTCCAGGAACCCCTCGCCGCGCAGCGCCTCGTAGGCGGCGGCGACGGTGGTGCGGCTGACCGCGAGCGCCGCGGCGAGTTCGCGCTCGGCGGGGAGGCGGGCCGCGACCGGAACCCTGCCCTCCAGGATGAGCAGCCGTACGCCGTCGGCGAGCGAGCGGTAGGCGGGGACGCGGCGGCCCCCGGTCAGTGAGGCCGCGGCCCCGGCGGCCACGCCGTCGCGGGTGTGCTGTGACCCGAGCAGCCGGGCCAGTTGGGGTGCCCCGACAGCGGACGTCCATGGACTCATCGGATGCGGTCCACCTTTCGGAGATTGGCCGTGGAACTGGACTGGTTCCGGGCCACAGAGTGACATGCCGCAGGCCACTCACACCAGGAGCACGCGTTGTCCGACCTTCCACGCCGCCGCCTTCCACGCCGTCTCGCCCAGCTCTACGTGGGGCTGGTGCTCTACGGGGTGTCCATGGGACTCCAGTTGCGCGCCATGCTCGGTCTCGACCCGTGGGACGCCTTCCACCAGGGCGTCTCCGAGCACATCTCGCTGTCGATCGGCACGGTGACGGTCGTCGTCGGCGTCGCCGCGCTGCTGCTGTGGATCCCGCTGCGCCAGCGACCGGGGCTGGGCACGGTGTCGAACGTGCTGGTGATCGGGCCTGTGATGGACGGCACACTGTGGCTGGTACCGGAGCCGGAGGCGCTGGCGGTACGGATTCCGCTGCTGCTCTTCGCGATCGTGCTGTGCGGAGCGGCCACCGGGCTCTACATCTCGGCGCGGTTCGGGGCGGGTCCGCGGGACGGGCTGATGACGGGGCTGCACCGGCGCACCGGGTGGTCGATCCGGCTGGTGCGGACCGGGATCGAGCTGGCGGTGCTGGCCACGGGCTTCGCGCTGGGCGGCTCGGTGGGGGTGGGAACGGTGCTGTTCGCGCTGACCATCGGGCCGCTTTCGCAGTTCTTCCTGCGCGTCTTCGCGATTCCCGCACCCGGCGGGACGGGCCCTGGGATCGTGGCGCGCGGCGGCGCCGAGACCCCGGTCCGGGACCTGATTTAGGGCTGGGGCCGTCGGGGCGGTAGTGTACGCCCTTGGCCTACCAGGCGGACCGTTACTGCGCGCTAAAGTACCAGAAACGCTGGGTGACATCTGCTGCCAGATGTGACAAACCGGGCGCCTGTGGGTAGAACAACGGGGCGGCACGACGGGCGACGCATGTCCCTATACGGGAATCTTCACCGCCGACCGGACGTTGACCGGATGACGACGACAGCGACACCTGTCCTGTGGGCGACAAGCCCGGGAGGCACGATTCATGAGTGAGCGAGCTCTTCGCGGCACGCGACTCGTGGTGACCAGCTACGAGACCGACCGCGGCATCGATCTGGCCCCGCGCCAGGCGGTGGAGTACGCATGCCAGAACGGCCATCGATTCGAGATGCCGTTCTCGGTAGAGGCGGAGATCCCGCCGGAGTGGGAGTGCAAGGCGTGCGGCGCCATGGCACTCCTTGTCGACGGCGACGGTCCAGAGGAGAAGAAGGGCAAGCCCGCGCGCACGCACTGGGACATGCTCATGGAGCGGCGCACCCGCGAGGAGCTGGAGGAGGTGCTGGCCGAGCGGCTGGCGGTTCTGCGCTCCGGTGCCATGAACATCGCCGTGCATCCGCGGGACACCCGTAAGTCTGCCTGAACCGAGCGGCAGCACTGCGGTAACAACTGAAGTACAAGGGCCGGGGCCACTGCTCAGCAGTGGCCCCGGCCCTTGTGCGCCCTTGCGCCCCTTCGCGTCGGCCGAGCCGTGGCTCAGCCCCGGTCGCGCGGCCGCAGCCCGGGTCCCGGCTCTCCGTCGCCGTCCCGGTCCCGGTCGTCCCCGTCCCGTATCACCTCGCCCTGGATGACCGTGCCCTGCTCCGGGCGCTCCCGCCCGTCCCGGCGCTCCCACTGCTCACGGGCCTGCTGGAAGGGGTCGGACGGGGATCCGGGGACGAAGCCCATCCGGCGCGACAGCGCGCTCTCCGCGCGGCGCCGCAGCAGCGCCCGGGTCGGCGGGAACAGGCACACCAGCGCGGCCACGTCCGAGATCAGCCCCGGCACCATGAGCAGCAGCCCGCCGAGCATCGTGAAGGAGCTTCCCGGCCGCGCGGCGGGCTCCTCGGCGCCCGGCCGCATCGACCCGGCCAGGCTCTGCCACGCCCGGCGACCGCCGCGCTTGACCACGGCCCCGCCCACCACCACGCCCGCGACCAGCAGCAGGAAGACGGTCAGCCCTCCGGCTGCGTCCGCCACCAGGGTCAGCAGCCAGATCTCCAGCACCAGCCAGGCGGCGATCCCCAGCGGTACGAAGGTGCGGGCGCGTGAGCGCTTCGGGCGGGTCGGGTCGCTCTGCTGCGATGCGCCGGTCATCATGCCTCCAAGTGTGCCCGGGCCCGTGACCGATACGGAGCGCGGGTCGCACGGCCAAGGGGATCGAGGGGATCTCATGGATTCCAACGCACGAGGGGTCCCAGAGGGTCCTGGAGCGGCGGAGGAGACCGGGCGGAAGCCACGGAAAGGGCGAGGTATCGGCGGCGGCGGGCCGGGTACCCGCCGCCGACGGAGGTGTCGAATGACGGCTGTGCTGGAGGTCCTCGTGTGGTGGGCGGCGCTGACCGGGATCTGGCTGGTGCTGATCAGCACCGTGGACCCGCTGGAGCTCCTGGTCGGGTCGGCCGCCGCGCTGGCCGCCGCCGTGCTCGCGCGCGCCGGGCGCCGGGCGGTGGCCGACCGGTGAGCACCTCCGACGGCTGGCTGGCGGCGGCGCTGGTGCCGCTGCTCGCGCTCGTACCGGTGCTGTGGCGGATCGCCTGCGGCTCGCCCAAGGACCGGCTGATCGGCCAGAACCTCACCTCGCTGCTGGCCGGTCTGGTGCTGCTGCTGGCCGCGCAGGGCTTCCACCGGAGCTCGTACAACGATGTGGCGCTGGTGGTCAGCGTGCTCGGCCCCACCGGAACCCTGATCTACGCCCGCTTCCTGGACGTCCTGCCCGACTCCCGGCTGGTGCGCTGGACGGCGCTGGCCGGAGTGCCCGCCACGGTGCTTCCGCTGTGCGTGGCGACCGGGCCCGGCCGGGCCATGGTGAAGCTGCTGCTGATCGGCGCGCTGCTGATCGCTGGCAGCGTGGTGACCAGCGGCCGCGGCGGCAAGGGGGGCGTCACGGCATGACCGATGTGCTGATCGTCGTGGCGCTGCTGCTGGTCGCGGGCGCCGCGACCGCCGCCGTGCTCAACCGGGACCCGGTGCGGCAGGCGCTGGTGCTGTCCTTCCTCGGACTGACGCTGGCCCTGCTGTTCACCTTCCTCCAGGCGCCGGACGTCGCGCTCTCGCAGCTCGCCGTCGGCTCCGCGGTGACGCCCCTGATGATCCTGCTGACCGTGCGCAAGGTGCGGCGCCGCCCGGGGAGCGGGGACGGCGTGGACAAGCCGGCGGGCCGGAAGCGATGAGCCCCCGGGTCCGGCTGTGGGTCTTCCTGGTGGGCGCCGCCGGGTTCGCCGCGCTGTTCGCCGCGGCCTGCTTCGACCTCCCGGCGTTCGGCACCGTCCCGCACCCGTACGGCGCCCGGGCCGTGCACGCCGCACTGAGCCATCACACGGCCAATGTCATCGCGTCCGTCAACTTCGATCTGCGCGCCTTCGACACGCTCGGCGAGGAGACCATCCTCTTCTCGGCCGTCATCGGCACCGTGGTGCTGCTCCGCCAGGCCCGGGACGAGCACCGCAAGGATCCCGAGCCCGCCACGGTCAGTCCCCAGGTGCGCCGGTTCGCGCTGCTGACGCTGCCGTTCGCGCTGCTGGTGGGCCTCTATGTGATCGCGCACGGCCAGATCAGCCCGGGCGGCGGCTTCCAGGGCGGGGTGGTCGCGGCCACCGCGCTGCATCTGCTCTACATCGCCGCCGACTACCGGGCCCTGGAGCGGGTCCGCCCGCTGACCCTCTACGAGATCGGGGAGGCCGCCGGGGAGGCGGCGTACGTGATCACCGGGCTCGCGGCCGTCCTCGCGGGGTCGGCGTTCCTCACCAACGTCCTGCCCTTCGGCACCCGCGCGACCCTCTCCTCCGGCGGCACGGCGATGGTGCTCAACGCGGCCGTCGGCCTGGAGGTCACCAGCGGGATCGTGGTCCTGCTGGCCCGATTCCTGGACCAGGCGGTGGAGATCGAGGAACCCGGGGAAGACGACGGGAGCCCACGGGACACAGGAGACAGCGGGGGCAACGGAGACGACGAGAGGGAGCGAGCGTGACGGTCCTGCCGTATCTGGTCGCCGGATGGATCTTTCTGATCGGTGTGTACGGGCTGGTGACCAGCCGGGACCTGATCCATGCCGTGGGGTGCCTGGCCGTCACCCAGTCCTCCACATATGTGCTGCTGCTCACCGTCGGCTACCGGAACGGCGGCACCGCCCCGGTCTTCGCCGACGCGCCCACGAACAGCCGGGTGGTCGATCCGGTCGTCCAGGCGCTCGCCCTCACCGACATCGTGGTCGGCGCGACCGTGACCGCGCTGCTGCTCGCGCTCGTCGTCCAGCTCCGCAAGCGCCATGGCACGGTCGACCCGGACGCCCTGTCCGAGCTGAAGGGCTGATCGGGTGGACACCGCGCGGCTGCTGCCGCTGGTGGTGGCGGTGCCGCTGCTGGGCGCGGCGGTGCTGGTGGCCACCGCACGGCGGCTGCCCCGGCTCGTCTCCGACATCCTGGGCTGCGCCTTCGCCGCCGCCACCGCCGCGGTGGTGCTCCTGGTGCTGTTCCGGGCCGGTCACCCCGGGCCGGGGACATATCCGGTGGAGTGGGTGGGCGGCTGGCGGCGGGTGGGCATCGTGCTGGTCGGCGATCCGCTGGGGGCCGGGCTCGCGGCGCTGGTCTCGCTGCTCGTCGTCGCCGTCCTGGTCTACTCCTGGCGCTACTTCGAGGAGCCGCCGCGCCGTCACACCGGCTCCTTCCCCGCGCTGATCCTGGTGTTCCAGGCGGGCATGTGCGGTTTCGCGCTGACCGGCGACCTGTTCAACGCGTTCGTCTTCTTCGAGCTGATGGGCGTGGCCGCCTACGCGCTGACCGGCTTCCGCGTCGAGGAGCCCAAACCGCTGCAAGGCGCGCTGGCCTTCGGGGTGGTGAACTCCCTCGGCGCCTACGTCACCCTGCTGGGCATCACGCTGCTGTACGCGCGCACCGGGGAGCTGGGGTTCGCCCAGATCGGGCGGCGGCTGGACACGGACGGGCCGGACGGGCTGGTGCTCGCCGCGTTCGTCCTGGTGACCACGGGGCTACTGGTGAAGGCGGCCGCCGTGCCGTTCCACTTCTGGCTGCCCGACGCACACGCGGTCGCCCCGACGCCGGTGTGCATGCTGCTGTCCGGGGTGATGGTGGAGCTCGGTGTCTACGGGGTCGCCCGGGTCTACTGGACGGTCTTCTCCGGGCCCGGAGGGCTCTCCCACCCCGACTTCACCCGCGCGCTGCTGGTGCTGGGCGTCCTCACGGCGCTGCTGGGCGCGGTGATGTGCTGGCAGCAGCGCCATCTCAAACGGCTGCTGGCGTTCTCGACCGTGGCCCACACCGGGCTGTTCCTGATCGGCGTCGCCGTGCTCACCCCCGAGGGGATCTCCGGCACGGCGCTGTACGTACTGGGCCACGCAGGGGTGAAGGCGGCCCTCTTCGCCTGCGCCGGGGTGCTGCTGGACCGGTACGCGACCGTGGACGAGCACGAGCTGTTCGGCCGGGCCCGGGAACTGCCGGCGGTCGGCGTGCTGTTCGCGGTGGGCGGGCTGGGCCTGAGCGGGCTGCCGCCGTTCGGCTCCGGGCTCGGCAAGGCCGCCGCGGAGGAGGCCGCGGGGCACACCGCCGGATGGCTGCCCGCGCTCTACGTCCTGGTGTCGGCGGTGACCGGGGGCGCGGTGCTGCGCGCCGGGCTGCGGATCTTCGCCGGAGTGGGCCGGCGGCCCCGGGAGGGGAAGGAGGGCGGCCCGGAGACCACCGGCGAGGAGGAGCCCGAGACCGGTGGCCGTCTCTTGCGGATCCCGGTGCCGCTGCTGGCGGTGCCCGCGGCGCTGCTGGCCGCGTCGCTGGCCCTCGGGGTGATCCCGGCCGTCGGGTCCGCGGTGGGCCGGGCCGGGGCGTTGTTCACCGACACCGGGGGCTACCGCCGGACGGTCCTCGACGGACACGCCGCGGCCGCCCCGGCGCATCTGCCACCGCACTGGCAGCTGACCGGGATCCTGCTCGGGCTGCTCTCCGCGGCCCTCGCCATCACCCTGGCCACACTGGCGGTGCGGCGGCCGGTACGCACCGGGACGGCCGCGCTCCTCGCGCCCGTACGACGATTGCAGTCCGGGCATATCGGCGACTACGTCGCCTGGCTGATCGCCGGGACGGCGCTGCTCACGGTGTTGACCGTCCCGGGGGTCCGCTGAGCCGCCGGGACCGGGGCGCGCCCGGTCCCATGGGTCAGCGGTCAGCGGTGGCGCAGAGCCGAGATCAACTGGCTCTTGGACATCTGGGACCTGCCCTCGATGCCCGCCTTCTGGGCCTCGCGGTACAGGTCCTCCTTCGTCCGCGTCTCCATGCCGCCCGACTTGGCGCCCCCACGGGCCGCCATGCGGCGCCCCGACGTCTTTCCGCTCTTGGCGGTCGCTTTGGCCATGTCCGCCTCCTTCCGCCTCAAGTGTCCGGTACGGGGCGGAACATCGCCCGCGGGACTACTCCGAGCGCGGAGGGCGGCCCTGCGGCCGGGGATCGGAGGGCCCTGGACTCCCCGGAGTTCTAGGAATCCTTGGCATCCTTGCGGCCCAGCACCTTGTTGACCCGCGAGCCCACGCCCCAGGACATCACCCGCCAGGCCGCCTCCGTGACGATGTCGCGGCTCATCTTGCTCTCGCCGCGCTCGCGTTCGATGAAGGTGACCGGGACCTCGATGACGTGGAAGCCCGCCTTGATGGCCCGCCAGGCCAGGTCGATCTGGAAGCAGTAGCCCTGGGAGGCGACCTCGTCCATGCCGATGCCCTCGAGCGTCTCCTTCCGGAACGCCCGGTAGCCCGCCGTCATGTCGCGGATCGGGACGTCGAGGAGCAGACGGGAGTAGGTGCTGCCGCCCCGGGAGATGAATTCGCGGGACTTGGGCCAGTTGACGATGCGGCCGCCGGGCACCCAGCGGGAGCCGATCACCAGATCCGCGCCCTTGAGCGCGGTGAGCAGCCGGGGCAGCTCCTCGGGCTGGTGGGAGCCGTCGGCGTCCATCTCCACCAGCACGCCGTAGCCGTGCTCGATGCCCCAGCGGAACCCGGCCAGATAGGCGGCGCCGAGGCCCTCCTTGCCCTTGCGGTGCAGGACCTTGACGTGGTCGTCCTCGGCAGCCAGCTCATCGGCGACCTTGCCCGTGCCGTCCGGGCTGTTGTCGTCCGCGACGAGGATGTGCGCGTCCGGAACCGACTCCCGGACCCGCGCGACGATCGGCTTGATGTTCTCCGCCTCGTTGTAGGTCGGGATGATCACCAAGGTCGTGCCGAGCGGACCGTACTTCCGCCGGCCACCGTCGTCCTGGCCCTCGTTGCTACGGCGCGGCTCCTCGGCCTCGGCGCCGGCCTCCCCGGCCTTCGCGCTCGGCTCGTCGGCCTTGGTGCCAGGCTCCTCGGCCTCGCGTGCGTCGCTCACGGCTACTGCCCCTTCTCGTCCGTACGTCCCCGACGGCCGATCATGATCGCGGCCGCGCAGGACAGAACGCCCACCATAGCGAGCACCCACTCGGGGATCGCACCGACGCGGTCGGCCAGGGTCTTGCCGTCACGCAGCGGGATGCGCGCGGTGAGCACATCTTGCGTGAATTCTTTCGTCCGCTGCTCGATCGTGCCATCCGGGGAGACCACGGCGCTGATCCCGCTCGTGGCCGCGGTGATCACCGGACGACCGTGTTCGATCGCCCGCAGCCTGGACATGACCAGCTGCTGCTCGGGCTGGCCGCTGCGTCCATAGGTGGCGTTGTTGGTCTGGACGACGATCGCCCGGGCGCCCGCGTTGACCGTGTCGCGCACGATCTCGTCGTAGGCGACCTCGAAGCAGATCACATCACCGAGCCGGGCCGGGCCGACGTTCAGCACACCGGTGTGGTCACCGGGGTAGAAGTCGCGGGGCACCCGCTGGAGCCGGGTGATGACCTTGCTGAGCTCCTGGCGGAACGGCACGTACTCGCCGAAGGGCACCGGGTGCTGCTTGGTGTACGAGGCGCCGGGACCGCTCTTCGGGTCCCAGACGATGCCCTGGTTCTCCACATAGCCCTGTTTGGTCGGATGGTCGACCAGGGCGCCGACCAGCACCGGAACGCCGATCGACTTCACGGCCTCGTCGATCCGGGCGTATGCCTCCCGATACTGGAAGGGATCGAGGTCGGAGGCGTTTTCCGGCCATATGACGAGATCGGGCTTGGCGATCCGGCCCGCCCTGATGTCCTTCGCCAGGTCCAGGGTCGCGTTCACATGGTTGTTGAGGATCTTCATCGGGCGGCCCAGGAAGTCCATCCCGGCCTGCTGCACATTGCCCTGGACGACCGCGATGTCGACCGAGTCGTCGGCGGCGGTGGGGACGGGCACCGCGAATCCGGCGGCCGTCACGGCGGCCGCGACGGCCACGGCCCCGGCGGCGGGCAGGGCGCGGCGCGGTGAGAAGCCCCCGGCGCCGCGCAGCCGCCACAGGGTGAGCGCGGCACCGGCGAGCGCTCCGCCCGTCAGGGCGACGCCGAAGGTGACCAGCGGGGCGCCGCCGAGCGCGGCGAGCGGGGTGTAGGGCGAGCCGGTGTTGGCGAAGGCCAGCCGGCCCCAGGGGAAGCCGCCGAAGGGCACCCGGTCGCGGGCCCACTCCTCGGCGACCCACAGACAGGCCGTCCACAGCGGCCACAGGGCCGGCACGGGCAGCCGGGAGACCAGGGCCAGCCCCGCCCCCATCAGGGCGAGGAAGGCCGCCTCGATGATGGACAGGCCCACCACCGCGTCCCAGCCCACCACGCTGAGCCACTTCAGCAGCAGCAGGAAGAACGGCACCCCGAAGGCGAAGCCCGTCCAGGCGCCCTGGCGGGCGGTCCGGCCGTGGGTGAGCAGGGCCAGGGCGGCGACGGCCACCAGGGACAGCGGCCACACCCCGAACGGCGGGAAGGCGAGGCCGAGCGCGAGCCCGCTGACCGCCGCGAGCGCGCTGCGCCGCGCCTCCCGGCGGGCGAGGGGGCCGAGGTGGCGCAGCCGGCCGAGCCGCCGTCCTCCCGGGGACGGCGCGGAGGCGGATCCGGAGGCGGCGGAGGCGGCGGAGGCGGTCTCGGACGCGGCGGGCACGGACCCGGAGGCGTCGGAGGCGGTCTCGGACGCATCGGCTGCGGCCCCGGACGCGGCGGACGCGGGCACGGCAGACGCGGCACCGGATGCGGCAGTCCCAGGCGCGGCGGCCCCGGTCGCGCCGGATGCGCCGCCCTCGGCGGCGTCACGATCCTCGACGGGGACAGGGCCCCCCACGGCGTCACCGCCCTCCCCGGGCTTACGGCCCTCGGCGGCGTCGCCGCCCCCGACGGGCTTACGGCCCCCCACGGCGTCACCGCCCTCGGCGCCCTCGGCGCCCTCCGTGGGCGGCGTGGCGGCGGAGCCGGTCGTCCGCTGACCCGGTCGGTCTGCGTCCGGCCCGGTGGGGGCGGCTTCGGCGGTGGTGTCGGAACCCGATGGCACGGTGCGGCCTTCCTACAGGTCGTGCTGTGGTGAGGTGACCGTATAACGCGGGCGCGCGGTAGTGGTCCCGAGGTGCGGATTGTGACCTCGGGGTGGAGAAACGCTTCGGCCATGGCGGGGGTTCCCCGCCCGGCGGCGGCCCCGCCCCCGCGTCGGGGGGCGGTCCGCCGGTGTGCGCGTGCGGAGTGGGGGCCCGACGCCCTTCGGGCCGACCTGGGACCCGCTGGCTGCGGATCGACCGAGAGCCGTTGTCTACTGAGCGTCCGGGCCCCTCCCGGGTCGCACCTGCCGACCCGGCGATCCCTCCCTCGCCCCCGTGCACTGGACCTGGCTCCCAGTGGTGGCGCACCACGGCGGCGCGTCTCCCTCTGGCCCAGCGGCGTTCGACGACTTCGTGAAGATTCCCCGGTCGGGCGTCCTTTGGTGGACGAGCCCGAACCTACCGGCCACCGACCGCACCCTGTCAACAGCCACATGACCTGCGCCGTTTCCTCAAATGACCAGGTCAGTACGGACGGTGTTCAGATGCCACGACAGGCCGGGGGCTCATCGTTCGGCGGTACGGGGCGCCCGCGCGTCACTCGTCCGGCCGGAGGTGGACGGTGCGTCCGCCCACCACCGTGCGGACACAGACGGGCAGTTGACCGCCCGGAGTGAGGTCGGGCAGACCGGGGGTGCCGGAACGGGGGTCGGTGGACCACCCGGCGACCCGCGTGTCGGGCACCTGCACGATGAGCTCACCGGTCCGCCAGATCGCGTAGTCGGCGGGCGCGCCGGGCGCCAGGACGCCCGCGTCGTCCCGTCCGATGGCCCGCCAGCCGCCGCGGGTGTGGGCGGTGAAGGCGGCGCGGACCGAGATCCGGTGCTCCGGGGTGCGGTGGAAGGCGGCGGCGCGCACGGTGCCCCAGGGGTCGAGCGGGGTGACGGGGCTGTCGGAGCCGAGCGCCAGGGGCACCCCGGCGCGCAGCAGCGCCGCGTAGGGGTTGAGGGTGCGGGCCCGCTCGGGGCCGAGCCGCTGGGCGTACATGCCGTCCTCGCCGCCCCACAGGGCGTCGAAGGCGGGCTGGACGGAGGCGGTGAGGCCGAGGTCGGCGAAGGCCGCGACGGTCTCGGGGGTGAGCATCTCGGCGTGTTCGACGCGGTGCCGGGCGGCGCGCACCCGGGCGAGCCCGACCGTTTCGGCGGCGGCCCGTACGCCCTCCACGACGGCCGTGACCGCGGCGTCGCCGATGGCGTGGAAACCGGCCTGGATCCCGGCCTCGGTGCAGGCGGTGACATGGGCGGCGACGGCCGCCGCGTCCAGGTAGGCGGTGCCGGTGTGCGGCGTGTCGGCGTACGTCTGGTGGAGACACGCCGTGTGCGAGCCGAGCGCCCCGTCGACGAAGAGGTCGCCCGCCGCGCCGATGGCGCCGAGTTCGCGCACCTTGTCCAGGTCGGAGGCGCTGCGGGCGGCCTCGGCCCAGTAGCCGTACACCCGCGGCCCCGGCTCTTCGGCGGCGAGCCGGAGCAGCCCGGTGAGGTCGTCCTCGGAGGAGATGTCGGGCCCGGCGCACTCGTGGAGGGTGCCGATGCCCAGCGAGGCGGCGCGGGCGCGGGCGGCCCGCTGGGCGTCGGCGCGCTGCCGCTCGGTGATGACCGCGTGGGCCGCGGCGCGTACGGCGTGGTGGGCGGCGCCGGTCAGCGGCGTGTCGGGGCGGTACCCGGCCAGGTCCGACACGCCGGGCACGAGGTCGAGGAGGGCGGTGGTGACGACGGCGGAGTGCACATCGATGCGGGTGAGATAGAGGGGGCGGCCGCCGGTCGCCTGGTCGAGTTCGGCCCGGGAAGGCGGTCGTCCCTCGGGCCAGCGGGCGGCGTCCCAGCCGTGCCCGAGCAGCACCCGGTCGGCGGGGTGGGCGGCGGCGTGGGCGCGCACCCGCTCCAGCGCGTCGGCGAGCGTACGGGCGCCGGTGAGATCGAGTCCGGTGAGGGCGAGCCCGGTCGCGGTGGTGTGCACATGCGCATCGGTGAAGGCGGGCGTCACCAGCGCCCCGTCCAGCTGGACGACCTCGTCCACACCGTCCGCGAAGCCGTCCGCGGCCCCTTCGGAGCCGACCCAGGCGATGGTGCCGCGCTCGGCGACCATCGCGGTCGCGAACGGATCGGCTGGGCTGTGGACCTCACCTCCGCGCAGCAGGACGGTACGGCCTTCGGGGGCCTGGGCGGGGGTGGGGTCGTTCACGGCGGGCTGCCTCGATGCGGGTATCGGGTGAGGGGTGTCGGAAGGGCGTTCAGACGCGCGGCGGGCGCGCCTCGTAGGGCGTGGAGAGGACCACGGTGGTGCGGGTGGAGACACCCGCGAGCGAGCGGATCCGGCTGAGCAGGTGCTCCAGCTCCAGCGGGGTCGCGACGCGCACCTTGAGGATGTAGTTCTCGTCTCCCGCGACGCTGTGGCACGCCTCGATCTCGGGCACCTCGGCGAGCCGCTCGGAGATGTCGTCGGGCGCGCTGGGGTCGAAGGGTTTGACCGAGATGAACGCGGTAAGGGGAAGCCCGACGGCCTCGGGGTCCACGACGGCGGCATAGCCGCGGATCACGCCCCGCTGTTCGAGACGGCGAACCCGCTGGTGCACGGCCGATGTGGACAGGCCGGTGGCCTTGCCCAGGTCCGTGTAGCTCATCCGGCCGTCCTTGACGAGCAGCTCCACGATCTGTCTGTCCAACTCCTCCACAGCCGATCACCTTATGTGGTCGGGAGGGCTCCGGCACAACGGGTGGGCACCGGGTGGGCACAGCGGACATAGGCGCCGCTACGCCGCACCTGCACCGGGCATGTGACGAACGCCACATGTCCTCGTGGGCGTCCTATGAGATGTGGCGATTACCTATGCGGCCGCGAGGGAAATGCTTGCTGTGGTCGAGGCCGACGCGCCTGGCCAGCCCACCCGAGGGGGAAACTCATGCCTCATCTCGAGCGCCTCGACGCAGGCGACATCGATACCGACGAGATCCACGACACCTATGAGATGTTCCGGGTGATCTGCCCGGACTGCGCGCGCCCCATCGCGCTCCTCGCCGACGAGGACGTCCTTCCCGAGCACGCGCTGTGCTCGTCCCCGTGGGACCCGTTCGGGCTCACGGTCTGCGCCGGCACCGGTCGCCGGGTGGCCGACGCCGAGCCCGCCGACGCGTCGCTGGACGCGTTCGAGCGGGACGCCGCGCTGCTGCTGACGCTTCCGGCGGGCCTGGACTGGCGGACGCAGCCGTTCTCCCACCTCGGCGGCCCCGGCTCCCGGCCGGTGCGCCTTTTCTAGGGCTCGGTTCGCCTCCGGGGCGCTTCAGCCTCCCCCAGCTACCGCCGGGAGGTGCCCCCTGTCGACGGTCGACCGTGCTCGGCCCCTCGTTCCTCGGGGCCTGCGCGCGCTCTCCCTTTCGACAGCGACGCGCCCCTTCGGCTCACTCGCCGGGGCGTACCCGAAACGGCGGGGGCGCAGGCCGCGCCCCCTACCGACACACCGGTCTCAGCCGACCTCAGGCCCCGCGAGAGCGCGGGCGATCACCACCCGCTGGATCTGGTTGGTGCCCTCCACGATCTGGAGGACCTTCGCCTCGCGCATATAGCGCTCGACCGGGAAGTCCACCGTGTAGCCGTATCCGCCCAGCAGTTGGACGGCATCGGTGGTGATCCGCATCGCCGCGTCCGTGCAGAACAGCTTGGCCATCGCCGCCTGCTTGGAGAACGGCCGCCCCGCGTCCCGCAGCCGTGCCGCCGTCAGGTACAGGGCGCGCCCGGCCTCGATCTGCGTGGCCATGTCGGCGAGCATGAAGCGCAAGCCCTGGAAGTCGGCTATCGGCCGGCCGAACTGCCGCCGCTGCGCGGTGTACGCGAGCGCCTCGTCCAGCGCCGCCTGGGCGACGCCGACGGCACAGGCCGCGATGCCGAGACGGCCCGCGTCGAGGGCGGACAGGGCGATCGCGAACCCCTGCCCCTCCTCGCCGATGCGGCGCGCGTCAGGCACCCGCACCCCGTCGAGGTGGATCTGGGCGGTCGGCGAACCGGCCATGCCCATCTTGTGCTCGGGCGCGGCCGCCGAGAGCCCGGGGGCGTCGGCGGGCACGAGGAAGGCGCTGATGCCGCGGGTGCGCTCGGGGCCGGTGCGGGCGAGCACGGTGTAGAAGTCGGCGATGCCGCCGTGGGTGATCCACGCCTTGGTGCCCTCGAGGATCCAGGTGCCCCCGTCGCGGGTGGCGCGGGTGGTGAGCCCGGCCGCGTCGGAGCCGGAGGAGGGCTCGGAGAGGCAGTACGCGCCGAGCAGCCCGCCGCCCAGCATCGCGGGCAGGTGCTCGGCCAGCTGCTCCTTGCTGCCGTAGCCGGCGAGGGCGTGGCAGGCCAGGGTGTGGACGCTGACGCCGAGGCCGACGGTCAGCCGGGCCGCGGCGAGCTCCTCGAGGACCTGGAGGTAGACCTCGTACGGCTGGTCGCCGCCGCCGAACTCCTCGGGGTGGACCAGCCCCAGCAGCCCGGACTCGGACAGCAGGGTGAACAGCTCGCGGGGGAAGCGCCCGGCGGCCTCCTCCTCGGCGGCCCGGGGCTTGATCTCCCGTTCGATCAGCTCGCGGACGAGCGAGATCAGGTCGCGGGCCTCTTCGGTGGGCAGCTCACGCTCCACCGGCTGCGGGCCGTGATCGGTCATGGCGGCGCTCTCCTCTCCCCTGGTCAGGCGCTGCGGCGGCGTGCGCCGGGGTGAGGCGGCGCCACCGGTGTTGCTGCCGCCGGCCGGTCCACCCGTCGGATCGCGAACGGTGATGACCTGCACCGCGGCGGTTGGAGTATGCCCGATCCGGAGCCTTCCGGTACCGGTCGCCCGATCTTCAACCAAATTCGCACATGGGCACCCACCACCTTCCTCCACGCACTCCCACCAACGTCGCACGCATGGAGCAAATTGGCCCAGACCATTGACCCCACTGGTCTAGTCCTTCTACCTTTTCCCCACCCTGCCCTGCGCGTTCATGTCAAGCTATGGGCAGGTCGTCGGGCAGTTCACTCTCCCCTCACCCCCCACCGAGGAGATTCCATGCTCAGACCAGGCAGACTGTCCGCCGCGCTCGCGGCGATCTGTACGGCGGTGCTGACCGCCACTCTGCTCGCGGGCTCGGCAGCGGCCGGTGAACCCCGGAGCGCCGATATACCCCAGGCCACGTCCAAGGCCGCCCAGACCCCCACGACGAAGGCCGCCGGGAACAAGGTGGTCGGCTACTTCACCGAATGGGGCATCTACCAGCGCAACTACCACGTCAAGAACGTCGAGACCTCGGGCTCGGCCGCCAAGCTCACCCACATCAACTACGCCTTCGGCAATGTCACCGGCGGCAAGTGCGCCATCGGTGACTCCTACGCCGACTACGACAAGGCGTACGACGCGGCGAGCAGCGTCGACGGCCAGGCCGACACCTGGGACGCGGGCGCCCTGCGCGGCAACTTCAACCAGCTGCGCAAGCTCAAGAAGCTCCACCCCGGCCTGAAGGTGCTGTGGTCCTTCGGCGGCTGGACCTGGTCCTCCGGGTTCACCGAGGCCGCCAAGAACCCCGCGGCCTTCGCCCAGTCCTGCTACGACCTGGTCGAGGACCCGCGCTGGGCGGATGTCTTCGACGGCATCGACATCGACTGGGAGTACCCCAACGCCTGCGGCCTCTCCTGCGACACCAGCGGTAAGAACGCCTTCAAGAACCTGATGTCCGCCGTGCGCGCCAAGTTCGGTTCGTCCAACCTGGTGACCGCGGCGATCACGGCCGACGCCTCCTCCGGCGGCAAGATCGAGGCCGCCGACTACGCGGGCGCCGCGCAGTACGTCGACTGGTACAACCCGATGACGTACGACTTCTTCGGTGCGTGGGCCGCACAGGGCCCCACCGCCCCGCACTCCCCGCTCAACTCCTACAACGGCATTCCGCAGCAGGGCTTCAACACCGACGCCGCCATCCAAAAGCTCAAGGGCCTCGGCATCCCGGCCTCGAAGCTCCTGCTGGGCATCGGCTTCTACGGACGCGGCTGGAGCGGCGTCACCCAGGACGCCCCCGGTGGCACGGCGACCGGCGCCGCGCCCGGCACCTACGAGGCGGGCATCGAGGACTACAAGGTGCTCAAGGGCTCCTGCCCGGCGACCGGCACGGTCGCGGGCACGGCCTACGCGCACTGCGGCAACCAGTGGTGGAGCTATGACACCCCCGCCACCATCGCCGGGAAGATGAACTACAAGCAGCAGCAGGGCCTGGGCGGCACCTTCTTCTGGGAGCTCAGCGGCGACACCTCGAACGGTGAGCTGATCAAGTCCATCAGCTGACCCCACAGCAACGACCCTGATCGACGCGGGCGGGGAGCCATCACCGGCTCCCCGCCCGCTTCGTCGTGTGCGCCCGCGCACAATCGGCCCATCGGCGTCAAGCGTTCAAGCGGCGCACGAGGGGGCGCGAGGAGCGTATGTGGAGAAGACCCCCCGGTAACGCCGCGTACCCCCTCCGTGAACGCGCTCCTTCCGGGGCTCGTACCTCAACGCGGCTTGTTCTGGCTATTGCGGGGCATCCGCCCCACAAGGAAATCTGAGCGCACGGGTGGCCCGCTCCGCTCCGCGCGCGTGAACAAAAGGAACGATCATGAGCTCCGAGCAGTGCCCGAGCTGTGGCGGCCAACTCGCCGTGAACCAGGACGGGTGGAAGATCTGCCACTCCTGCGGCTATGCCTCCCCGCCCGGGGTCGTGCCCGCCCCCTCCCTGCCCGCGCATACCTGACCTGCCGACTCCTCCCGCCGCCCGATCCGTGAAAGCCTGAGACTCCGCACCCCCCGTTCCGCCCCCTCCGTACCGCTGAGCGAGGCACCATGGTCAATCCCTGGCTGGCGATGGCGTCAGGCACCGACCCCGCTGAGCGCACCCGCGATGTGCGCCGCGCCCATGAGGCGTTTCTGACCGAGGGGGCGGTGGGTCCGGCCGTACGGCCGGTGGTGGCGGAGTCCTGGCGGCGCTCGGCCGACGCCCGGGTCACCCAGGAGTGCAAGGCGCCGATCGACCTGGCGGACGACGCGCTGGACACCTATCGCGCGGACCATCCGCTGGCCCGGGTGATGCCGCTGTTCCGGGAGTTGCTGGGCACCATCGCCTACGACGGGGCCCATCTGCTCGCGGTCTGCGACGAACAGGGCCGGCTGCTGTGGGTGGAGGGGCACGCGGGGGTACGGAACCGGGCCGAGGGGATGAACTTCGTGGCCGGAGCGCGCTGGGACGAGCGCCACGCGGGCACCAACGCGCCCGGGACCGCGCTCACCGTCGACCACGCGGTGCAGATCTTCGCCGCCGAACACTTCAACCGCAGCGTGCAGCCGTGGACCTGCGCCGCCGCCCCGCTCCACGATCCGCACACCGGTCGGCTGCTGGGCGCGGTGGACATCACCGGCGGGGACCATCTGGCCGCCCCGCACAGCCTCGCCCTGGTCCAGGCGACCGCCCGCGCCGCCGAGGCCCAGCTGGGCGCCGAGCTGCCGCGGACGCGCACACCGCGGATCTCGCTGACGGCGCTGGGGCGGGACGAGGCGCTGCTGGTCGTCGACGGGCGGCGGCTGCGGCTCGGGCGGCGGCACAGCGAGATCATGGTGCTGCTGGCCGGCCATCCCGAGGGTCTTTCGGGCGACCGGCTCGCGCTCGAGCTGTACGGACCACTGGCCGACGACCGCTCTCCGGTGACGCTGCGGGCCGAGCTGTCCCGGCTGCGCCGGCTGGTGGGTCCGCTGCTCGGCTCGCGCCCGTACCGGCTCTGCACACCCGTGCGCACCGATCTGGCGGACGCCGCCGAGGCGTTGGCCTCCGGTGACGCCTACACGGCGCTGCGGGCGTACACCGGGCCGCTGCTGCCGCTGTCGGAGGCGCCGGGGGTGTGCCGGATGCGGCGGGTGCTGGAGGACGGGCTGCGGCGCGCCGTGCTCTCCCACGGCGACCCCGAGCTGCTGCGCCGCTGGGGGCAGACGCCGTGGGGCGAGGACGATCTGGAGGTCGCGGAGGCGCTGCTGACCACGCTTCCGGCGCATGCGCCGGGGCGGGCGGCGCCGGCGGCGCGGGTGCGGCGGCTGCGGGAGCTGTACGGGCTGCCGGGCGGCACCCACCAAGGCGGCCACGAGGGCGAAGCATCGCGCCACCAAAGCGGCCATGAGGGCGCCTCGCGCCACCAAGGCGGCCATGAGCACGGAGCCCTGCGGCAAGGGGGCGGCCACCGGGACGCAACGTCGGCGCAACGTGGCCGGGCCTAGCCTCCCCGTCGGCTCCGCCCGTGTCGGCGCGGGCGGAGCCTGGACGCGCACACGGACGACGCGTCCGACAACGGGACCCACCACGCGTACACCAGGGAGGCCGCCCCATGACGCGTTTCGCAAGCCCCGGCTCCGAGGGCTCGGTCGTCACCTATCAGCCGCGCTATGACCACTGGATCGGCGGGGAGTACGTACCGCCGGCCCAGGGCCGCTACTTCGAGAACCCCACCCCCGTCAACGGGCAGCCCTTCACCGAGATCGCCCGGGGCACCGCCGAGGACGTCGAGCGGGCCCTGGACGCCGCCCACGCGGCGGCGCCCGCCTGGGGCCGTACGGCCCCCGCCGAGCGCGCCTCGGTGCTGCTGAGGATCGCCGATCGGATGGAGCAGAACCTGGAGGCCCTCGCGGTCGCCGAGAGCTGGGAGAACGGCAAGCCGGTACGGGAGACCCTGGCCGCCGACATCCCGCTCGCCATCGACCACTTCCGCTACTTCGCGGGGGCCATCCGGGCGCAGGAGGGCAGCCTCTCCGAGATCGACCACGACACGGTCGCGTACCACTTCCATGAGCCGCTGGGCGTGGTCGCCCAGATCATCCCGTGGAACTTCCCCATCCTGATGGCCACGTGGAAGCTGGCCCCGGCGCTGGCCGCGGGCAACGCGGTGGTGCTGAAGCCGGCCGAACAGACGCCCGCCTCGGTCCACGTCTGGATGAACCTGGTGGCCGATCTGCTGCCGCCGGGCGTGGTCAACATCGTCAACGGCTTCGGTGTGGAGGCCGGCAAGCCGCTGGCGTCCAACTCCCGGGTGGCCAAGGTCGCCTTCACCGGGGAGACCACCACCGGCCGTCTGATCATGCAGTACGCGAGCGAGAACCTGATCCCGGTCACCCTGGAACTCGGCGGCAAGAGCCCGAACATCTTCTTCGACGATGTCTCGGCCACCGACGACGACTTCATGGACAAGGCCCTGGAAGGGTTCACCATGTTCGCCCTCAACCAGGGCGAGGTGTGCACCTGTCCCTCGCGCGCCCTGGTCCAGGGCGGCCACTACCAGGCGTTCATGGACGCCGCCGTGGCCCGTACGGAGAAGATCACGCAGGGCCATCCGCTGGACACCGACACCATGATCGGCGCCCAGGCGTCCAACGACCAGCTCGAGAAGATCCTGTCGTACCTGGACATCGGCCGGCAGGAGGGCGCCCGCGTCCTCACCGGCGGCAGCCGTGCCGAGCTCGGCGGTGAGCTGGAGGGCGGCTACTACGTCGAGCCCACGATCTTCGAGGGCGACAACCGCATGCGGGTCTTCCAGGAGGAGATCTTCGGGCCGGTGGTCGCGGTGACGCGGTTCGGCGACTTCGACGACGCGATCGGGATCGCCAACGACACCCTCTACGGGCTGGGCGCGGGAGTCTGGACCCGGGACGGCTCGACCGCGTACCGGGCCGGGCGTGCCATCCAGGCGGGCCGGGTGTGGACCAACTGCTACCACGCCTACCCGGCGCACGCCGCCTTCGGCGGCTACAAGCAGTCCGGAATCGGCCGCGAGACCCACAAGATGATGCTGGACCACTACCAGCAGACGAAGAACCTGCTGGTGTCGTACTCGCCGAAGAAGCTCGGCTTCTTCTAGGCCCCGAAAGGGCGGGTGCGGGCCCGGGTCCGCACGGAGGGCGCCCGATCCCCTGGGGTCGGGCGCCCCAGCGCGCGCAGCGCGGAGCGGGCGGCGTTGTGGCCGCTCATGCCGTGGGCACCGGCGCCCGGTGGAGTGGCCGCGGAGCAGAGGAAGACACCCGGCACGCCCGTGCGGTACGGGTCGGGGACCAGGCGGGGACGCGTCACCAGCTGGAGCGGGGTGTTGGCGCCGGAGATGATGTCTCCCCCGACGTAGTTGGCGTTGTACAGCTCCAGTTCCGCGGTCGACATCGCCGTCAGGGAGACGATCCGCTCCCGCGTTCCGGGCGCGAAGCGCTCGAACTGCCGCAGCATGGCCGAGGTGGCGTCTCCCGTGTAGCCGTGCGGCACGTGCGCGTAGGCGGAGACGGGGTGGATGCCACCGGACGAGCGGCCGGGGTCGGCCAGATACTGCTGCGAGACCAGCATGAAGGGCCGCTGGGGCATCCGGCCGCGGTGCACCTCCCGCTCGGCATGGGCGATCTCCTCGAAGCTCCCGCCCAGGTGCACGGTGCCCGCCCGGCGGCAGTGCTCGGCGCGCCACGGGATCCCGCCCTCGACGGCGAGGTCCAGCTTGAACGCCCCGGGGCCGTGGCGGAAACGGGCGTAGGCCCGCCGGACCCGGGCCGGCAACCGGTCGCCGATCACCTCCGCCGCGGCGGCCGGGACCAGGTCGAGCATGACGGCGTCGGCCGGGGGCAGCTCCTCGAGGGAGCGGACCCGCACCCCGGTCTCGATGCGCCCGCCCACCTCGGTGAGCAGCGCGGCCAGGGCGTCGGTGAGGGCGCGTGAGCCGCCCTTGGCCGCGGGCCAGCCGAACCGGTGCCCCATCGCGATGATCATGAGCCCGATGGCGGCCCCGACCGGCTGGGTCAACGGACCGAACAGGTGTGCCGCCACTCCGCCGAAGACACCGCGCGCCTCATCGGTGCGGAACCGCTTGGCCACCAGCGTCGGGGGCTGTAGGGCGAGGAGGCCGAAGCGGGCGAGCCGGAGCGGATGGCGGGGCACCCGTGCCAGCGGGCGCATGACCGCGTCGGCGAGCACCTCCGCGTCCGCCGCCAGGGGCCCGAACAGCCGCCGCCAGGCGGGGCCGTCCGCGCCGAGCCCGTCCGCCGTCCTCCCGACCGACCGGTACAGCGCGCCCGCGCCACCGGAGTCCAGCGGATGCGCGAGGTCGACCTCGGGCCACAGCCATTCCAGCCCGTACGGCCGCAGGTCCAGCGAGCGCAGGAACGGTGAGCCGGCGCCCACCACATGCGCCGAGGAGCAGTGGTCGAACACCACACCGGGCACGCCGAGTTCACCGCTGCGGGTGCCGCCGCCGATGGTGTCCGCCGCTTCGAGCACGGTGACCCGGAAGCCGCTGAGGGCCAGGGTGACGGCGGCGGCCAGCCCGTTCGGACCGGCCCCCACCACGATGGCTTCGCCGCTTCCCGTACGGGCCTTCATGGGCCCAGTCTGCCGGCTCACACGGGCATGTCCTCCTTGGCGGGGCTGTTGTGGTACGCGGCGACGCGCCACTCACCGTCCTGTTTGACCAGCGTCCAGGTGGACCGGATCGCGTTCTCCGCGGTCACCTCGGTCTCCCCGGCCGTCAGCACGGCCCCGCGGACGACGGCCACCGCCGCGCTGTCGCCCAGCAGCCGCACCTCCAGGACGTCACCGACTATCCGACTGCCCTGGTACGGGCCCTGGAACGCCTCCCCCATACGGGTTGCGATCTCGTCCCGGCCCTTGCGCAGATACCCGAAAGCGATCATGGTCGCGTCGTCGGTGAACACCTCGCCCAGCGCCCGCGCGTCCAGCTCCGACCAGGCCGCACCGAGCCGCTCCAACGCGGCGACCACGGCCTTCTTCTCGGTCTCGCTCTCCACCATCGGGGTCCTTCCCTCGTATGTCTCGTCCGTGTACGTCTCGTTTGTCGTGGGTGCGGGGAGTCCGGTGTGCTCGGGGGGAAGGTCGTAGCGCGCGGGATGGCGTGGACCCCGCAGCAGCGCCCTGAGCGTGCGGGCGTTGAACACCTCACGGGGCGGGGTGGTGAGGGTGAGCGCCTTGAACAGGGCCTGGGAGGCCACCGGATCGCAGGCGGCGGTGATGCGCAGCCGGTCCGAGCAGCGCTGCAACACCTTCCGCCGAGCGGTCGGCGCGGGCCCCGTCGTCCCCGGATAGCGCAGGTCCTCGTTGGACGCCATCGCCCATGCGATGTCGGTGGCGCGGATGACCGCCTCCTGGGTCCGGCCGTAGCCCTCCTCGTCGAGCGGGCCCCGCGCGAGCTCTTCGCGCAGGGTGACGGCGCTCAGCGCCGCCGCGGTCACGCCCTGCCCGTACAGGGGATTGAAGGTGGTGGTCGCGTCGCCGAACACCAGGAAGCCGGTGGGGCGTGTCCGCAGCTTGTCGTAGTGGCGGCGGTGATTGGCGGTGTTCTGGAAACCGGAGATCCGGCTCATGGGCGTGCCCTGGGAGATGAGTTCGCTCATGAGGGGGTGGCGCAGGGTCTGGGCGAAGCGGAGGAAGCCCTCCTCGTCCAGGGGAGGGTGGGCGCCCCTGGTGCCCGCCAGGGTCACCATCCATGTCCCGTCCTCGATGAGCATCATGCCCCCGATCCGGGCCGGGGCACCGCTTCGCGGGTCGCCCTGCAAGGCGATCAGGGGGAACCTGCGCCCGGTGGCCTCGTCGGGAGGACGGATCACACGGCTCGCGTAGGCCAGCCCCGCGTCGACCACCGTGGCGGGCACCTCCGGCAGGCCCAGTTCACTGAGCCACTGCGGCGCCCTGGAACCGCGGCCGGTGGCGTCGATGACCAGGTCCGCGTCGACGCTCTCGCGCGCCCCGGTGCCGCGGTGGCGAATATGAGCCCCGGACACCCGCCCCGCGTCGCCCATCAGTCCGGTGGCCTCGGCGCCTTCCAGGATCCGGACGTGCGCATGGCCGAGCAGGGCACGGCGCACGATGTGTTCGGCCAGAGCCCTGCTGGCTCCGACCGTGAAGTGTTCGCCCGGATACTGGCGCATCCAGCCGTGCGGGCCGTAGAACAGCGCCTGCGTCGGCATGGCCACCCGGTGGGCACCGGCCGCGAAAAGGCCCTCCATGGTGCCCGGGAGCAGAGTGTCCATGGCCTGTACGCCGCTGGACTGGAGACCGTGGAGGTGACGGCCCTGAGGCACGCCCTTGCGCACCTCGGGCCCGTCCGGCAGCCGGTCCCGTTCCACGACGGTGATGGTGTCCACGTACTCGACGAGGGCGGCCGCGGCGAGCAGTCCGGCCATGCCGCCACCGAGTACGAGTGCGCTGCCGAGCCTGCGCGAACCTTTCACACCATCACTTCCCTTTGCATGGTTGGTACCGGGCTGCTGTTGCTCGTTCTCCGCGCCGCTCGTGGTGTGCGGGCCGCTCGTGGTGTGCGGGCCGCTCGTGGTGTGCGGGCCGCTCCTGTTGGGCGGGCCGCTCTTCGGGGCTTGGTTTCGGGGCTCGGTGGGGTCACCCCCCGTTCCGCTCCGCCCGGTTCATCGCCTCGATCAGGCTCTTGGGCCGCATGTCGGTCCAGTTCGCATCGATGTAGTCCAGGCAGGTCTTGCGATCCGTCTCCTGGACCACGACCTCCCAGCCGGCCGGGACCTCCGCGAAGGCCGGCCACAGCGAGTACTGACCCTCGTCGTTGACCAGAACCAGGAAGGTGCCGTCGGGGTTGTCGAACGGATTGGTCATCGTCTGACTCCTCGGGACAGGGCGGACTCCACGAGCCGCTCGATTGCTTGTCTTCGGACCGGGCGGATGGAACGCGCGTCGGCGGGCGCTCCGCCGCCACCCCTCACAGCCAGCCGCAGCGGACCGCCTGCACACCCGCCTCGAAGCGGCTGTGGGCGCCCAGGCGAGCCATGAGATCGGCCACCGCGCGGCGTACGGTGCGCAGCGAGATGCCCAGCTTGCGGCACATCGACTCGTCGGTGAATCCACTGGCGAGGAGGCGCAGCAGATCGCGCTCCCGGGGCGAGAGCCCCTCCCGGTCCCGCTGTGCGGGCTCGTCCCAGGGAGTGGCCGTGACCCAGAAGTGTTCGAAGATCGTCCGCAGTGCCGCCACCGCCTCGCACCCATTCAGTTCGAGCGCGCCGCGGGTGGCGTCCTCGGGATCCAGTGGCACCAGGGCGATGTGCTCGTCCACCAGCGCCATGGGGGTCGGGAGGACGGGGACGGTACGGATCCGCCCGCCCAGCGAGGCGAGCCACCGGGCGGCCCCCAGTTCCGCGGAATCACCGCGAAAGCTGTCCTGATGAACGGCCCGGATGGAAATTCCGCGCTCCGCCACCACCCGCTCCCATTGGTTTCCCTGCTCCACGGAATTCGGAAGCTGAACATAGGAAGAGGAGAAGATGCGGCACTCCTTGACCGCCCGTCCGCACAACTCGCGCAGCCGCGTATGCACGGCATCGGCCCCGTCGAACCGCCGGACGGCACCGACGTATTCCTCACCGGCCTCGTAATTCCGGGTCACCGAGGAGACCATGGATCGGGCCTTCGCTATCTGCCACCGGCGCGCCGTGAGGTCGTCCCCGGATCCCAGATCCTCGCGGAGCCCTTCACCGAGACCCTCGCTCAGTCCATCGCCGAGCCCCTCGCTCAGCCCATCGCCGAGACTCTCGCCGAGCCTCTCGCCGAGCCTCTCGTCGAGACCGGAATCCTCGCAGGTCAGGGCGGCTCGTCCGGCCACCAGCGGATGTTCGGCCAGCTCCGCGTGGACCGCGCGGACTTCGGCTTCGGAAAGGTCCAGTCGGCGCGCGATCTCACCGACGTCGAGTGAAGGCTGAAGAAGCGAAAGCCGATACACGGCAACCGCACGCCATTCAAGTCCCCGTTCCTTGAGCATCCAACCCCCAGAAGATCACCAAGTCAATTCGATTATCACGTCGGACTCCTGGCGTCGCAACGAATGACAACCGGGATGAGTGGGCGATACCGGCCGCGGACCGCGAGTGGGCGGCTCGTTCGCTTCTACGGACGTTCTCCGGCGATCAGCACATAACCGGGGAGCCCGCCGCCGGGCCGCACTTCCACACCCTCCTCGGGCCCGATCAACTGATTGACGAGCCCCTCGCCGACCGCCCGTACCAGCGCCTCACGATGCGGCGCGAGCAGGTCCTTGAGCTTGGCCTGAATGGGCGGCGGCACGATCGTGTGATCCGACACATCGTCGATCTCCAGCAGCCGGAGCCCCGCCCGGTCGAACAGCTCCTGGTAGTCGTCGAGGTCGACCGCCGTGACGATCTCACTTCCCTCGAGCGGCCAGTCGTGTCCGGGACGGTGGAACATATCGGCGACGGCCACCCGGGACCCCGGTTTGAGCACCCGCGCCACCTCTTTCAGCGCGCGTTCCTTCTCCGGCATGTGGATGAGCGACTCGAAGAGCCATGCCGCGTCGAACGAGGCGTCGGGGTAGGGCAGTTGCATGGCGTTGGCGTACTCGAAGCGCACCCGGTCCGCCAGCCCGGCCTCGCTCGCGCGCGCGGTGGCCTGCTCCACCTGGCGGCGGCTGACCGAGATGCCGTGCACCTCGACATCACAGGCGCGGGCCAGGCTCATCGCGGGCTGGCCCACTCCGCAGCCCACATCGAGGATCCGCTGTCCGGGCCGGGGCGCCAGCCGCTTGAGCATCTGCCGTGTCAGCTGCTCGGTGGCGGTCGCCAGGTCGGCCTCGTCGTGCTCGTCGTTCCAGTACCCGAGGTGCAGATTGCTTCCCACGGGCAGATCGCTGTCGCTCAGCACGGCGTGCAGTGCGCTGAACTCGTCGTAGCGATCTCCTACTTGAGCGATGTTGCTCTGTGCCGCCGTTGACATCCGAACTGCCTCTCCGATGCGTCAAGTGGTGGTGTGCTGGTCACGCCGTTTGCCCGGCGCCGCCATTCGTGCCATTCGTGCCGTTCATGCGGCTCATGTGGTTCACGTGGTTCATGTGGTTCACGTGGTTCACGCGGTTCATGTGGTCAAGGCGGTTCATGGAGTTCAGCCCACAGCTCGCGCCGCGGCACGGCCCGCCGCGCGGCCGGACAGCAGACATCCGCCGAGGAACGTCCCCTCCAGCGAGCGGTAGCCGTGCACCCCGCCACCGCCGAATCCGGCCACCTCGCCCGCCGCGTAGACACCCGGAAGGGGCTCGCCGGTGCCGGTCAGCACCCGGCTGGACAGGTCGGTCTCCAGACCACCGAGCGACTTGCGGGTGATGATGTTCAGCCGCACCGCGATGAGCGGACCGGCCTTGGGATCCAGCAACCTGTGCAGCGGAGCCACCTTCCCCAGCTTGTCGCCGAGGTAGTTTCCCGCTGCCCGGATCGCGTTGATCTGAAGGTCCTTGGAGAACTTGTTGACCGTCTCGCGATCACGCGCGACGATCTCGCGACGGAGTTCGGACTCGTCGATCAGTTCCTCGTCGGTCAGCGCGTTCATGCCGCGCACCAGCGCGGCCAGATCCCGCTCCACCACGAAGTCCACACCGTGCTGCCGGAACGCCTCCACGGGGCCGGGCGGGCCGGGTCGGAGCCTGCCGAGCACACCCCGGA
Source organism: Streptomyces javensis (assembly GCF_039525925.1). Taxonomy (NCBI): domain Bacteria; kingdom Bacillati; phylum Actinomycetota; class Actinomycetes; order Kitasatosporales; family Streptomycetaceae; genus Streptomyces; species Streptomyces javensis. The sequence continues at coordinate 121,266 of NZ_BAAAIF010000024.1, forward strand.
TGCTCTTCCCCGTGAGGTCGGGGTTCTGCTCCGACCCCGAGAGCGCGAACTCCTTCTCGATGATCTTCTGGGTCAGTACGAACCACGAGTAGTCGTAGCCCGTGCTCATGATGTGCTTGAGCGTGCCCAAGGTGTCGTACCCCGGGAAGAGCGGCACCGGCAGCCGCTTCCCCGTGGCGTCCAGCCAGAGGGACGAAGGGCCCGGCAGAATGCGGATGCCATGGCGGGGCCAGATCGGATCCCAGTTCTGGACGCCCTCGTTGTAGTGCCACATCCGGTCGCCGTTGATGACCCGTCCCCCGGCCTTCTCCGTCACCTCGAGCATGTGCCCGTCGACGTAGGCGGGAACGCCGGCGATCATCCGCCGAGGGGGGTTGCCCAGCCGCTCCGGCCAGTTCCTGCGGACGAGATCGTCGTTGCCGCCGATGCCACCGGAAGTGACGATGACCGCCTGGGCACGGAGGTCGAAAGCGCCCACCACGTCCCGCGAGCTGGCCGCTCCCCGTTGCACCTGGTCGGGCGCCAGCAGATCGCCGGACACCGTGTCCACGGATCCGGCGGTGCGGGACAGTCCGGTGACCCGGTGGCGGTACCGCAGCTCGACCAGGCCCCGGGCGCGGGCGGCCCGGACCCTGCGGATGAAGGGCTCCAGCAGACCGGGCCCGGTGCCCCAGGTGATGTGGAACCGGGGCACCGAATTGCCGTGGCCGGACGCCGCGTAGCCACCTCGTTCCGTCCAGCTGACGAGCGGGAAGAAACGCACTCCCTGCTCCCTGAGCCAGGACCGCTGCTCCCCGGCGGCGAAGTCCACGTACGCCTCCGCCCAGCGGCGTGGCCAGTGGTCCTCCGCCCGGTCGAATTCGGCGCTCCCGAGCCAGTCCTGGAGCGCCAGCTCCTGGCTGTCCCGGATGCCCATGCGGCGCTGCTCCGGTGAGTCCACGAGGAAGAGGCCGCCGAAGGACCAGAACGCCTGACCGCCCAGCGAGTTCTCGCCCTCCTGGTCGAGCACGATGACCTTACGGCCCGCGTCGGCCAGCTCGGCCGCGGCAACCAGACCGGCCAGCCCCGCACCGACCACGATGACGTCGGCGTCGTATGACATATCTTCCTTCACCTCGGATCGGCGTCGCCGCTGGGCGGCGGTGGTGGCGGTGGTGGTGTGGATGGGCGGTGGCTTGGACGGCGGAGGGGCCCCGGAGATGCACCGGAGGGCGCGTAGGGTCGCGGAGGGGCGCGTAGGGGACGAGCAGTGGGGCGCCGCGGAGTCTCCATCGGCTCACGTCCCCGCCTGGACACGGCTCCTGACCTGGTCGAGATAGGGCAGGGCAGCGCGAATCTCATCGCCGGTCACACCGAAGTCCACGAGGCAGGCGACCTCGTTCACACCGGCCTGGGCCAGCTTTTCCACGGACCGGACGCACTTGTCGACGGAGCCGAACAGCGATGCGGTGCGGAAGTAGCGTTCAAAGGCGAAGTTGACCACCTGCTCCTGGTCCACGCCCTTCAGATCGCTCCACTGATTGCGCCAGAGGTCGAAGGAGGACTTGAGATACGCCTTGAAGGGCTCCTTCACGATGTCGCGTACCTGCTTGTCGGTCTCGCCGGCGAAGGTGTGCATCATCAGGGTGACCGTGCCGCCCGCCGGATCGAGACCGCTCTTGGCGCGGGCCGCCCGATACACCTCGATGTTCGCCGCCACCTCCTCCACCTTCTGGAAGAGCAGAGCGGTGAGGATGTTCAGCCCGCGCGCACCGGCCTCCTCGAACGTGGCCCGGCTGCTGGAACACGTCATCCAGAGGCCGGGCTCCGGCTGCATCGGGCGAGGGTAGGTGAGGACCTCGACACCGTCGCCCTCCCCATTGACCCGCTTCACCGGCTCCCCGCGCCACAGGCCGCGGATCTCCTCGATCCCGTCCATCGTGAGCTTCCGGCGCTCCTGGTAACGGTCCGGCGCCAGGACGAAATCGTTGGGTGCCCAGCCCGTACCGAAGGCCAGATCGACGCGGCCGCGGGAGAGGTTGTCCACCAGTGACCAGTTCTCCACGACTTCCAGCGAATCGTGGAGTGGAACGACCACGCTTCCCGCCCGCAGCCGTATGTTGCGCGTCACGGTGGCGAGGGCCGCTGCCGTCAGTGCCGGATTCGGATACGCGCCGCCGAATCGATGAAAATGCCGCTCAGGCATCCAGAGCGCTCTGAAGCCGTGCTCATCGGCAAACCGCGCCGTGTCCAGGAGCAGATCGTATTCCGCGGACGCATCCATGACCTCGCGGTTCGCAAAGTACAAGACGCTGAATTCCATCGACACCACTTCCCCGTGAATCCGTCTTATGTGACTCGGGCGTCCGCGCTGCCGACTCTAACCATGATCAGACGGCGCGGACAAGGGTTGGCCGGACACTGGATAATTCGCTTTCAGCATGCTGTCGGAATGCTGTCGTGACGCTGTCGACAGGCAATGGACTTCTGATTTTCCGCAGCCCAAAGATAACCTTCCCGCTTCGTTGATCACAGCGGATGACGTGGGAATTCGTGCTCACGCATTCGCTGGGAACTTGTCATTGGGGCCGGAGCCGGGGCCGGTGGCCACTTATGGCCACGATTGGCCACCCGTGGCCACGGGGCCCCGCGGAGGCACTGCGGAGGCCCTGCGGAGCTCAGCTGAGTACGTCGATGCCCTGCTTTGCGAATTGATTGAGCACGTCCTCCAGTCGGCCGAGCGCCAGGGACCGGTCCTCATTGACCAGTGACGCGAGGGAAAGCGTTTCCCGGAGCTTTTCGATCTCCGCTAGCACGGCGTGGGTGCCGGCGGTGTTGGACTCTGCGGCGCTGGGAGTGCCGGAAGCGCTGGGAGCGGTGGGCGGGTTGGAAGAGGTGGGGGATCCGGGAGAGCTGACCGCGAGGGCATTGAGCTCGTCTGCGAGGTGGACCGCGAGATCGGCCGGGGTCGGATGGTCAAAGACCATCGTCGTGGACAGCCGCAGCCCCGTGGCGCCGCCCAGCTGGTTCCGGAGCTCGACGGCCGTCAGGGAATCCAACCCCATTTCGAGGAATTCGCCTTCGAGGTCGATCTCTCCGGAGTCCCTGTGCCCCAGAACGGTCGCGGTCGAGGTGCGGACGAGCTCCAGCAGAAGCCGCTCCCGCTCCTCCGGGCTCGCCCCCAGCAGCCGGTCCCGCCATTGCTTGGCACCGCCCTGCTCGGTCGCGGCCTTGCGCAGCGGCGTACGTACCAAGTTCCGCAGCATTGGCGGGACCGGCACTTCCGGGTGGGCCTGGTGGGACGTCAGGTCCATACGCACCGGCATCACATGCGAACGGCCCACGCTGTGAGCGGTGTCGAAGAGGGCGAGACCTTCTTCGGTGGTCAGTCCGGTGGTACCGCCACGGGCCATGCGCGCGATGTCGGTCTGGCTGAGGTTCTGGGTGATTCCGCTGGCCTGCGCCCACAGGCCCCAGGCGAGGGAGAGTGCGGGCAGGCCGTGGGCGTGGCGGTGCTGGGCCAGGGCGTCGAGGAAGGCGTTGGCCGCCGCGTAACTGCTCTGCCCACCGGCACCGAGGGTGGAGGCGACGGAGGAGTACAGCACGAACGCCTCCAACCCCATGTCCCGCGTCAGCTCATGCAGATGCCAGGCCCCGTCCACCTTCGGGGCCAGCACCCGCTGGACACGCTCATCGGTCAGCCCCTCCACGACACCGTCATCCACCACCGCTGCGGTGTGGACCACACCCCGCAGCGGAAGCTGCGCCGGGACGGCCGCCAGCAGCTCGCGCACGGCGTCACGGTCGCCCACATCACAGGCAGCCACGGTGACCGAAGCCCCCGCCGCCTCCAGCTCAGCCACCAACTCGACCGTCCCCGGGGCGTCCGGACCCCTGCGGCTGGCAAGAAGCAGATGCTCCACCCCGTGCTCAGCCGCCAGATGCCGGGCCACCACACCCGCCAGCACACCTGATGCGCCCGTGACCAGCACGGTCCCGCCGGAGACCAGCGGCGCAGGTACCTCGGGGGCTACTGCGGGCTTGGCCACGCGGGACAAGCGCGGGACGAGGACGGTCCCGCCACGGACCGCCAGCTGGGACTCCTCACCAGTGGCGATGGCCCGCACCACCGCATCTGCTGCGGCGGAACTGATCTCCTGGCCATGGTCAGGGCCGGGGTCGTGGTCGGGGCCGGAGTCGAGGTCGAGGTCGGGGCCGAGGTCGAGGTCGAGGCCGGGGTCGTGGTCCAGGAGGAGGAACCGGCCGGGATTCTCGGTCTGCACCGACCGCAACAGCCCCCACACCGGAGCCTGCACCAGATCGGCCACATCCTCACCCGCCTCCGTAGCGACCGCACCACAGGTGGCCACCACCAGACGAGACCCGAACAAACGCTCCTCACCCAACCACCGCCGCACCGAAGACAACACAGCAGAAAGCGACTCCCGCACCCCGGCAACCACGTCCCCGTCACCAGCGCCCGCCGGACAGGACAGCACCACCGTCTCCGGCACCGCCTCGCCCTCATCGAGCGCGCTGATCAACGCGGACACATCCGCGTAGCTGGCACACCTCCCGCCCGCTCGGACCACCGCCTCATCCAGCCCGGCATCCGG